>JAMWBP010000036.1 GCA_023819365.1 Candidatus Omnitrophota bacterium | reverse complement strand
TCTCTTTTTGCCATCTTCACTGCTTTGGCTGTGCTTTCTGTTTCTATCAATTTTGTCTCTGGCAGGTTTTCCATAATCCAGTTCCAACACTGGCCTATTGCCTGAGAATGTGAAAAAATCTTTTTAACAGATGAGAGTGTTTTTTCTTTTGAAAGGAGGTAGTGATGGACATCAAGAAGTATCTCTGCAGTGATATTTAAATTACTTTCAACAAACATATCAAGTGTATGGGTTACCACTCCTTCCATTGAGTTCTCTATGGGAACAACACCGTAATCAGCCCTATCTTTTTCAACTTCTTTGAATATATTATCTATGGTTTTGCATGGAATAAATTCACATTTCTCTCCAAATTTATTAAGTGCCGCCTGATGTGTAAATGTTCCTTCAGGTCCAAGATATGCTATCTTTAAAGGTCTGAACATACCCCTGTATATCTTAAATATAGCGCCCATAATAGATTCAATATCTTTCTCTGTAAGTGGTCCCTTATTTCTACGAGAGAGTTCTTCTATTATCTTTCTCTCTCTTGAAGGGTCAAAAGGGGGAAGTTTTTTCTCTCTTTTAAGATCGGTTATCCACTTTACCATCTCAGCTCGCTGATTAAGTAAATCCAGAATATTCCTGTCTATATCATCTATCTTGTTTCTTATCTCATCAATACTTTTCATCTTTTACCATCTCCTTTAAAATTTTAGACACATCTTCAATTTTTACAACTATTCCAGTTTTAACCTTTCCAATATCTTCAACAAGAACAAATCTGAGATTACCCTGTCTTACTTTCTTATCATATCTGAGATAATTGAAAATTTTATCTATCACAACAGATGAAAAATTAAAAGGAAGTCGGTGCTTTTGCAGAACTTCCTTTACTGCATAGTATACATCTTCCCTGCAAAAACCTAACTTCCAGGAAATATAGGTCTCTCCTACCATACCTAAGGATATACTCTCTCCATGTGAAAATTTTGAAAGATGAGAAATCTCAATAGCATGTCCGAGCGTATGCCCGAAATTTAAAATCTCCCGCAGTCCTTTTTTCTCCTTCTCATCTTTTTCTACTACATCTTTTTTAATTTTAATACTCTCTTCAATAAGAAACGGAAGATATTTTTTCATCTCATCTACTGGTTTATCTCTAAAAATGTCAAATATCTTTTTACTTTTTATTATCCCATACTTTATTATTTCTGCAATCCCCTGTTTCACCTCCCTTTTAGGTAGGGTTGATAGTGTATTGTAGTCCATATATACAAAAGACGGTTGATAAAAACTCCCGACAAGGTTCTTTCCGAAAGGAAGGTTGACACCTGTCTTCCCACCTATAGAGGCATCAACATAAGCAAGAAGGGTCGTTGGTACTACAACAAAGTTTATCCCCCTCATATATATTGAAGCGACAAAACCTCCTAAATCACTTATCACTCCTCCTCCTAATGTCAGGATGGTATCATCCCTTCCCATTTCATTTTCAGCACAATTTTTTAATATATTGTAGGCATTATGTAATGTTTTTGCTCTCTCACCTGGACGAATAACCACATCAATAACTTTTTTTTCTTCCTTTGTAAGAGAATCCTTTATCACCTCTCCATATATAGAAAACACATTGGTATCGCTCAATATCAAAACTTTTCTACCATATTTTTTTTCTGTTAATAACCTTCCTACATCTTTTAAAGAATATCCAAGATAAATAAAATAAATATTCTCTTCTTTAAGATTTACCCTGATTTTTTTCATAGGTTTAATTATATTCCAAAACTTGTATATTTACAAGAAACCCTGGAAATGTTATAATTTGTGATAGATAAGTTTTAATAAAAAGGGACAACCGTATAAAGTAGCAGTGTTATTTATCGGATGGATTTATTGATGTAATTTATCCCCCCAATTCGTAGCATAAATAACACTGCTACAAATTTTACAAAACTAATAATTCTGGGTTATGGATATAATTGTGAAACAAACTAAAAAATTGAGAGGAGAAGTAACAATACCAGGGTCAAAGTCACATACTATAAGAGGAGTGGTAATAGGCACCCTTGCCGGAGGAACAACAAAACTTATAAACCCTCTAATATCAGAAGATACCCTTGCATCTGTACAGGGTTGCAGACATTTAGGAGCAAAAATAGATACATCAGGGATGGACTGGATAATTGAAGGGACAGGTGGGAGAATACACAAACCGGAAGAGCCACTTTATTTAGGAAATTCAGGAACATCGTTAAATCTTCTTACAGGAGTGGCTTCTCTCGGTAAATTTGATGTTATACTTGACGGTGATGAATCCCTGAGAACACGGCCTGTGCAACCACTACTGGATGCTTTAAATAAACTTGGTGTTTATGGCATATCACTGATGGGTAATGGTAAGCCACCTGTAAAAATAAAAGGAGAAATTCAAGGAGGAAAAACAGAAGTCAACGGAATAAGTTCTCAATTCGTATCATCTTTATTGATTTCTACTCCACTTGCAAAAAGAGATACAGAGATAAGGGTTGTTAATATCCATGAGGTTCCATATATAGAGATGACCTTAAGGTGGCTTGATGAAAGAGGGATTGTGTATGAAAGAAACTCTGATTATACCTATTTTAAAGTAAAAGGGAATCAGAGGTATAATGCCTTTAAAAAAGTAATTCCTGCTGACTGGAGCTCTGCAACCTTCTTTCTTGTAGCAGGCGTTATAACAAAAGATTCAGATATTCTCTTAAGAGGCCTGGATGTTAATGATGTTCAGGGTGACAGGATGGTTATTGAATATCTCAAAAAGATGGGTGCGGATATAAGAATAGAAAGAGATGGTATTCGGATTAAAGGGGGTAGATTAAAAGGGACTGAACTGGATTTAAATAACACTCCTGACGCATTACCTGCTATGGCGGTCTGTGGATGTTTTGCTGAAGGTACTACAAAGATATACAATGTTGCACATGCAAGGATAAAAGAGACAGATAGGATAAAGGTTATGGCAGAAGAGTTATCCAAGATGAATGCAAGAATAGAAGAGACATACGATGGCCTGATAATATATCATAGCAATCTTAAAGGGACGGAGGTCAACGGACATTACGACCACAGGATAGTAATGGCTCTGTCTCTTGCAGGTCTTATCGCTGAAGGAACTACAAAGATTACGACTGCAGAAGCAGTAAGTGTAACATTTCCCAATTTTATTGAGTTAATGAAAAAAATAGGTGCTATTATTAACAAGGAGGAATAGAATGTTAGGAAATAGTTTTGGCAGGATATTTCGTATTACGACCTGTGGAGAATCATATGGAATAGGAAAGGGGTCAGGGCTTGCTGTAATAGTTGATGGAGTCCCACCTGGATTGAAGATTACAAGAGAAGTAATACAAGAAGAACTGGACAAAAGAAGACCTGGGATAGGTAAAATTAATAGTCCAAGAAAAGAGACAGACCAGTGCGAAATTTTTGCAGGTATAGGACAGGATGGAGTAACAACAGGTGCCCCCCTTGGAATAATTATCTATAATGTTGATACACAGAAGATTCATATTGACCAGTACAGGGAGTATAAAGATATATTTAGACCAGGACATGCTACCTATCCTTTCTTTCTGAAATATGGTGAGGCACAGGACTGGTGTGGAGCAGGAAGGGCTTCAGGACGGGAAACAGTAGCAAGGGTAGCAGGTGGAGCGGTTGCAAAGTTTATTCTTAAGAGAGAGGGGCTAGAGATTTTAGCATATACAAAAGAGTGTATGGGTATTAAAGCAAGGGATATGAAATGGGAAGAGATTAAGAAAAATTATAGAAAAAACGAGATTAACTGTCCTGACCTTGAAGCAGCAAAAAAGATGGAAAAGAGAGTCCTTGAGATAAAAGAAGAGGGTGATACAGCAGGAGGTATTATTGAACTCATTATCCATAATATCCCTGCTGGTTTAGGAGAGCCGGTCTTTGATAAAATGAGTGCTTTGCTTGCACATGCCATATGCAGTATAGGAGCGGTGAAAGGTATAGAGTTTGGTGCGGGCTTTAAGGTCGGTAATATGAAGGGGTCTGAAAACAACGACCAGCCATATATAACGAAAGACGGGAAGATAAGGTTCAGGACAAATAATGCAGGAGGACTTTTGGGAGGGATTACAAATGGAGAAGATATTGTAGCAAGGGTAGCAGTAAAACCCACCCCTACTATCTCCATAGAGCAGACATCTATAAATATGAAGACAATGGAGGAAGTTAAACTAAAGCCCATTACAAGAAGAGACCCAACACTTGTAGGAAGGATATATGCAGTCATTGAGGCAATGGCTGCTATTACGGTATTAGATGCCCTATATCTTGCCAGGGCATATGACTCGCTTGCTAAACTGGATAAAAAGTGGATGAGGTTAAAAGAGAACTATTGAAATTCTTGGATTTGTTTCGGATTTTTGGATTTTGAATTTCGGGTTTTAATTATGCACGTGGATGAAACTTTTTATAAAGTGCCTGAATATGCTTTCTATTCATATGTGTGTAAATCTCTGTGGTGGCGAGTGTTTTATGTCCAAGTAGTTGCTGAACAATCCTTAAATCAAGCCCCCTTTCAAGTAGATGCGTTGCAAATGTATGTCTGAATGTATGAGGGCTTATTTTTTTCTCTGAAGGCAGATATACAGAAATCTTTTTTATCAGTTTCCATATACTCTGCCTGGATATTTTTTTGCCACTTCTATTAGGAAACAACCAGATGGATTTAGCAGTATTATCTTTGGTTCGTGTCTCAAGGTAATTCTTTATAGCAGAAATGGTATGTCTATTAATAAATACCAGCCGTTCCCTGTTCCCCTTCCCTTTAATTTTCACATATTCTTTTTCAAAATCTATATCCTCTAACTTTATACCTACCAGTTCAGAGACACGCAGCCCAGCTCCATATATAAGTTCAATAATGGCTAAGTTTCGCAGTTTATCTCGTCCAGATACATTGTTTATCAATGTCTCTATTTCTTCTCTACTTAATACATCTGGTAGGTCCCTGTGAACCTTAGGAGATTCAATATCAGAAATATTAGAATCCTTCACTATCCCCTGGACTGCCATAAACCTGTAAAGATTTCTTACAGCAGAAAGAGTTCTAATAATAGATGATGAGGAAAGACCCTTCTTTTTAAGAAATAGAATATATCCTGTAATTTTTTCATTATCTATCTCTTGAAGTTTATAGTTGTTAAGATGTAAAAATTCTCCAAATTTTTCAAGGTCACACTTGTATGAAGCAACTGTATTTTTTGAAAAATTTCGTTCAACTTCTATATGCCGAAGAAAATACTCTAAAATTTCATTATAGTTCATCTATTCTCCAATAAGTTTTTTAAATTCATCTTCTCCAATAATTTTCACTCCAAGTGCTCTCGCTCTATCAAGTTTTGAACCGGGCTCTTTCCCACACAAAAGGTAGTCAGTTTTACCGGAAACCGTTTCTGTTACCCTGCCACCATGTTTTTTAATTAAGGATGTGACCTCATCTCTGGTATAACTATTAAGTGTACCTGTAATAACAAATGTAAGGTCTGCCAGTTTATTGCTTTTTACATAAATTTCTCCTTTTTCTGTTTTGACACCTGCCTTTTTCAACTTTTCAATAACATCTAAATTTTCTTTATTGCTGAAGAAGTCCACTATACTCTGTGCCACTACAGGTCCTATCTCTTTTATATCTGAAAGTTCTTCAATATCTGCCTTTGCAAGTTCATCAAGGGAACTAAAATTTTCAGCAAGGACTTCACTTGTATGCACACCTATATGTCTTATGCCAAGTGCAAATATAAGGTTTGCAAAAGGTCTCGTCTTACTTTTTTCAATAGCACTCAGAAGATTTTTCGCTGACTTTTCTCCCATCCGTTCAAGGTTAATAAGTTTTTCGTAGGTAATCTTTTCGTAGATATCACCATAGTCAGAAATAATCCCTTTATCTACAAGGATATTCACCCACTTTTCACCAAGCCCTTCTATATCCATAGCATCCCTTGAAGTAAAGTGTATGATTCTTTCTTTGACCTGTGCAGGACACCTGACATTTGGACATCTTATAGCGACCTCCTCTTTATCTCTTACAACTCTGCTGTGGCACACAGGACATCTTTCAGGGAGAGAGATATCTTTCTCTGTCCCTTTTCTTTTCTCCTGTATTGCCTTTACTATCTGAGGTATAATCTCTCCGCTTTTTTCTATAAAGACCCTATCCCCAATCTTGATACCCAGCCGTTTTACTTCATCAAAGTTATGGAGCGTTGCCCTTGAGACAGTAGTTCCGCTTAATTGAACCGGCTCAAGTATTGCAACAGGTGTAAGTGTTCCAGTTCTTCCTACTTGCACTATAACATCTTTAAGTGTCGTCTCTGCCTGCTGCGCAGGAAATTTATATGCCACAGCCCACCTTGGTGATTTGGAGGTCGCCCCTAATCTCTCCTGCAAGGAAAGGGAGTTTACCTTTATTACCATCCCATCAATGTTATATGGAAGATGGCTCCGCTTCTCCTTCCACTCATTACAATAAGCAATTACTTCATTTATATCCTTTGCCAGTTTTCTATATGGATTTACAGGGAA
>JAMWBP010000035.1 GCA_023819365.1 Candidatus Omnitrophota bacterium | reverse complement strand
CGTGCGATACTGCCACGGCTACTTGTCCTTGAAGAAGGTGGACATACATTTACAACAGAATTTTCAGAAAGAACAGTTATTGACGAGACAACATCTTTTTTGATAGAAACACTTTTTTGATTTGTATCATTTTCTTTTATCATCTATCATAGAAAACATATGATTCTTCTGATAAATCCCTGGATATATGACTTTGCTGCCTATGATATGTGGATGATGCCAATTGGACTTCTCCATTTAGGATACCTGTTGAAAAAACAGGGATTTGAGGTAAAACTTATTGACCTTCTTGATGTGAACTATGATAGCAACTTTTTTAAGGTTAAACGAAAAGAGACAGGAGAAGGAAATCTCCCATATCAAGAGGTAGAAAAACCAGAATTTTTAAAGGGAATACCAAGAAGATACAAAAGATACGGTATACCGGAAGAGATATTTATAAGAGAGTTAGAATCCCTTCTTGCAAGGCCAGAAGCAATATTTGTAACATCAAAGATGACATACTGGTATCCAGGGGTAGCAAAGACGATAAGTATATTAAAAAAATACTTCCCCGGAACAAAGATAATACTTGGTGGGACCTATGCAAAACTTCTACCCGAACATGCAAAAAATTTTTCCGGGGCAGACATTGTTATTTCAGACGAGTCCATAGAAAACAACTGGATTTTAAAAGATATTCTTAAAAAAGATATTAAATTATTTGGAGAGATTTCACAATACCAGTCATATGATATAGACCTTGACCTGTTATTAAAAGTCAGGTTTCTACCAGTGCTTTCAACAGTCGGATGCCCGTTTCGGTGTACTTATTGTGCCTCCAGAAAACTCTTTCCCTTCTTCCATTCATTTTCTCCTGAACAAGTTGTCAACCAACTGATTTTATGGAGTGAAAGGTATGGGGTGAAGGATTTAACAATATTTGATGACGCCTTCTCTGTTAATACGGGAAAAATGAAAAAGATTCTTACACTTTTAATAAAATCAGGGAAGAAGTTTAGAATACACTCTCCAAACGCACTTCATCTCCGTTATATTGACAGTGAAATAGCAGGACTTATGAAAGAAGCAGGATTTTATACTATACGGTTTGGACTTGAAAGTGCTGATGAGGAATTTCAAGTAAGTTCAGGCAATAAGGTCTCCAACAGCGATTTTCTTAAAGCAATCAAAAATCTTCATCAACAGGGATTTAAACCAGAAGAAATAGGAATTTATATTATGGCTGGATTACCATTCCAAAAGAAAGAGGATGTATGGAGAACTGTGAAATTTGTCATAGATTCAGGAGCAAAACCTAAAATTGTTGAGTATTCGCCAGTACCGGGTACAGAAATGTTTGAAAAAGCAAAGCAGTGTTCTCCTTTCAACCTTGATGAGCCACTCTTCCAGAACAATACACTACTACCCTGTAGATGGGATGACTTTACACAGGATGACCTTGAAGAAATAAAATTACATCTTCACACTTCTTAATTTCAGCGCCTTGTAGCGATCGATGCCATCTATGCCACGAATGTGGCGGTATGATTCATCACACGATGTAGCGGTGTGATTCATCACACGAATGTAGCGGTGTGATTCATCACACGAATGTAGCGGTGTGATTCATCACACGAATGTAGCGGTGCCATTTATGGCACGATATATTTGTCAGATAACCCCCTTATTTTCTTGATCCCCTCGCCCCTTTGGGGGAGAGTAGGATGAGGGGATTTTTCCCCTCGCCCCTCCGGGGAGAGGGTAGGGTGAGGGGACTTTTCCCCTCGCCCCTTTGGGGAGAGGGTTAGGGTGAGGGGAGAAGATAGATATCTTGACATTTTTCATTTTTAAGGTATATTTTTATATTCTAGGGAAGGAGGAGGAAAGATATGCCAACATATGAATATGAATGCACAAAATGTGGACACAGATTTGAAAAATTTCAAAAAATGACAGACAAACCGGTCTCAAAATGTCCTGAGTGTAAAGGCAAGGTGAAACGCCTTATTGGACTGGGTGGTGGTGTAATATTTAAAGGCGCTGGATTTTATACAACTGAATATAGAAGTGAGGAATACAAAAGAAGAGAGAGGGAAGAAAAAGCAGGGATTACAGCCGGCTCATCTACAGGTAAAAGTTCCTCCTGCTCCAGTTGTTCTTCATCCTCCTGTTCAACCTGTGGGAAATAAAAATGGAATTTGAAGATGTAATAAAAACAAGAAGAAGTATAAGAAGATATAAGAAAAAAGAGATTCCCGAAGACATATTAAAAAAAATCCTTGAAGGAGCACGGCTTGCTCCATCTGGAAATAACAGACAGCCCTGGTATTTTATAGTGGTGAGAGATGAGGCAAAAAAAAGAAAGATAGCAGAGTATTCCTATAACCAGACATTTATCGCAGATGCTGACTGTATCATTGTCTGCTGTGGCAAAAAATATCCAAACCCTTATGAACCACTTAAAGATAACTGCTATATTGTTGATGTTACAATCGCCATAGACCATCTTATACTTACAGCAAGAAACTATGGAATTGGAAGTTGCTGGATAGGTGCCTTTTATCCTGACCCAATAAAAAAATTACTTGGAATACCCGGAGATATTGATGTTCTGATGATAGTTCCATTAGGATATCCAGAAGGTGGTTTTTCTGAAGCATCTTATAGAAAAGATATTAATGAGATTATTTTTAAAGAAGAATTTAATAAAAAATTTCTCTAAAATTAAAAAAAATTATATAATTATATAAAGTTTCCGGCGCATATCAACGCGAAACAAAGTGAAGTCCGCTAACGCCTTAGTGGCGGAGTGGAGCAAGTAAGTGTATTATGTATATGTAATAAAAAGTATTAAAAGTAGTAAAATATATGTAGGTTTCACCAATAAGACACCGGAAGAGAGATTAAAAGAGCATAACAGTGGAACAACAATCTGGACAAGAAAAGAAAGACCATTCACTATGATATACTGGGAAGAGTATACATCTAAAGATTTTGAAAAGAAGAGAGAAATATTTGAAAAGTGGTAAAGGAAGAGGGTTCATTAAAAAGATAATTCCGGCGTAGCTCAACGGTGGAGCAAGCGGCTGTTAACCGCAAGGTTGTAGGTTCGAGTCCTACCGCCGGAGCCAGATTGTAAAAGGGGACAGTTCTATTTTCCCCTGAGTTTGTTTTAAATTTGATATATCTTTTAACCTTATTTCTGTCCCCTTTTTGCAACCATTACATCCTATCTATACCATAAAAGAGAACCATCCCTTTTTCACTACTAAAGAGATATCCGATATTTAACATCTATCTTATTTACGCAAACCATTAATATATCTGTTCAAAATATGGTAAAATTATAAATATAGAACCAAAGGATAAAAGTCATCTACCCTGATAAAGAGTGGATAAAATTAATATAAGATTTTAAGAGAGATGAAAAATGAAAATATTAAAGATTGAAAATGTAACTTTAAAATTAGGAGAGAGACAAGTACTGAATAATCTTTCTTTGACAGTAGAAGGTGGAACAATTCATTCTATTCTTGGCCCTAATGCTGCTGGTAAGTCAAGTTTATCTTATCTCATTATGGGTTCAAGTGGTTATACTCCTAACACTGGTAAAATCTATTTTTTAGATAAAGACATAACAAATTTATCTATATCAGAAAGAGCAAGGTTAGGTATTACTCTGGCATGGCAGGAACCAGCGAGATTTGAAGGGCTGAATGTTAAGGATTACATTTCTGTTGGGATGAAAGAAAAAAATGATTTTTTAATTAAATCTGTGCTTCACAAAGTTTTGTTAGAACCCAGGGACTATCTCAATAGATTAGTTGATAAAACATTAAGTGGTGGTGAGAGAAAAAGAATTGAACTGGCAAGTGTTTTTGCTATGCGTCCAAAATTAGCAATACTAGATGAGCCAGATTCTGGAATTGATATTCTGGCTCTGGACAACATTGTAGAAATGATAAAAGAACTAAATCAGCAGGGAACAACCGTGCTTTTGATTACTCATCGTGAGGAAGTTGCAGAAATTGCCAATTATACTTCTCTTATATGTTCTGGTTTCATTGTAAAAGAAGGAACTCCTCAAGAAGTAGGAAGATATTTCAAAGAAAAATGTATCCCTTGTCCAAGTAAAAATTTCCCTGACCAGAAAGATGAAATTACTAAAGGAGAAAAATAATGACCCAGGACTATGAATTAATGTTGAAAGCATACACTGATGCAGGTGGAAAACCAGATATATTCAAAGAGACAAATATCGCTCATCTGGTTGTTCATAAAAATAAAGTGATTGGTAAAAATCTTGTAAAGGGACTTGTTCTTGAACCAAAAGAGACACCGAAAGGAGTAGATATTTATCTTAAAGTTGAAAAGAAAATAGAGAATCCTGTTCATCTTTGTTTTGGTATTTTGCCTAAAGAAGGAATTCAAGAGATTAATATAAAAGCAAAAATTGAGAATAATTCAGGAATAAAATTACTTGCACATTGTGTATTCCCAAATGCGATAAAGGTTGTCCACAAAATGGATGCAGATATAGAAATTGGAGATAATTCTTATTACGAATACAATGAATTTCATTTTCATGGTGAAGATGGTGGAGTTGAAGTAGTTCCTAAAGCAAGAATTAAGATTGGCAAAAATAGCCATCTTGTAACTAATTTTTCTTTAGTCAATGGAAGGGTTGGTGTTTTTGATTTAGATTATGAGACGGAGGTTTTAGACAACTCAACTCTGGATATGAGCGCCAAAATTTATGGGTATGGTAAAGACAAAATAAAAATAAGAGAAGCAGGTTTATTAAAAGGGAGCAATTCCCGTGGAGTAATAAAAAGTCGTGTTGCCGTTAAAGATGATGCGATAAGCGAAATTATAAATGAAATTACTGCAGCAGGTGAAGAATCAAGGGGTCATGTAGATTGCGTTGAGATTATTCAGGGAAATGCTTCTGCAAAAGCAGTTCCAATAGTTAATGTTTTAAATGAAACAGCAAAGGTTACTCATGAAGCAGCAATTGGTAGTGTAGATAAAAAACAAATAGAGACACTTATGGCAAGAGGATTAGAACAGAAACAGGCAATAGACCTAATAGTAAGTAAGATGCTTAGATGAAAAAAATTTTAACTTCCTCCCCAATGCGACAGTCCGCCAACGTCTCAGTGGCGGGCGACAGTCCGCCAAAGTATTAGTGGCGGAACGACAGTCCGCCAAATCTGTAGTGGTGGCATATTTATTTACTATTTCCCCTTTTACTTTCCCCCCTTAATGCAATATACCCTTTTATTCCTTTTTAAGATAAGTGTCCCCCTCTCATTCCTTTCCTCTCCTTATATCCTCTCCCCGATGGGGAGAGGGTACGGGTGAGGGGATTCTCCCCCTTAAGGTAAGGGGGATGAAAGGGGGTTATGAACTATCTAATAAAAAGTCAAAGGTCAAAAGTTTTTATCTTTTCACAATTTCAATTGGTTTCTTAACTTTTTAATTTTGACTTTTGGATTTTGCCTTTTGATTTTCTCTACCCTCATACTCCATCCTCTCTTCCAATGAACAAGTTGGGCCTGAGTTCACTGATAATTTACTAACTCCCCCCTCTTATCCTAAAAAAGGGGATTTTAGTTCAACCACTATATCAGTGCAATAAACCTGGCTACATAATCTTTACCTAAAAAGAAAATAGATGAAGAAGTATTACCTTTGCACCCTATCCGTGCGTATCATTGACTAATATCTGAAAAGTTCGTAAAATAAGATAGGAGGTAAAATTGATGAATAAGGAGTTGATATCATTACTTGACTACTGGGAAAAGGAGAAGGGGATAGACAAAGCATTTCTTATTTCTGCCCTTGAGAGTGGATTGTTAACGGTTTACCGTAAAAAGGCGAACCTGGATGAAAACATCAGTATAAAAATAGACCCTGATACAGGAGATATTAAATTTCTTAATGAGAAGGGCGAAAATATAACACCACCTTCCTTTCCATGGGAACGTATAGCAGCGCAGACAGCAAAACATGTAATTATGCAGAGGTTAAGGGAGGCAGAAAAATCTACAGTATATAATGAATTTAAAAAACTGGAAGGCACTATGATAAGTGGAAGAGTGGAAAGGTTTGAAGATGATAATATCGTTGTATCTTTAGGAAAAACAGAAGCACTTCTTCCTGCTCTTCATAAACTACCAAATGACTATTTCAAAACAGGTAGTCCTATAAATGCTTATATACTTGAGGTGAGAAAACCAAATAAAGGTATCTATCAGATAATCCTTTCAAGAACACATCCCGATTTTGTAAGATGCCTTCTTGAAAAAGAGGTCCCGGAGATATCAGAAGGAATTGTAAAAATTAAGGAAATCGCTAGATTTCCGGGAGACCTTGTGAAGGTCGCTGTTTTTTCAACTATCCCAAAGATTGACCCTGTTGGAACCTGTGTTGGAGAAAAAGCCAGCAGGATGAAGAACATAATGAAGGAATTAAGTGGTGAAAAGGTAGAAATTATTCTCTGGGATAAAGATATAGATAAATATATACTGAATTCTTTAAGTCCTGCAGCAGGTAAAAAAGTTATTATAAATGAGAAAAAGAAAGAAGCAGTAGTAGTTGTTGAAGATAGCCAGATA
>JAMWBP010000034.1 GCA_023819365.1 Candidatus Omnitrophota bacterium | reverse complement strand
GGCAGGGATTTACCCTGCCTTTTCTATCTATTTACCCTATCTGTGCGGGTTATTGACAGGAAAAGTAAAAAGGCGGTATAATAAGTTCTCTTTGCCCCCATAGACTAGTGGATAGGTCACCACTCTTTCAAGGTGGGCGGGCCGGTTCGAATCCGGCTGGGGGCGCATATTATTTTATATTTTCTTCTCTATGTGTAAGTGCTCTTTTGAAGTAGTCATCAAGAAGTTCTATCTCAAATTCCTTTACAATCTCCTGAATGGTTTTTTCTTCCATCTCGCAGGTAATAAGGACCGAACCTAATAGCCCCGGGTCATATATCTTTACACCACTACCATATTTTTTCTTCATTGCCAGAAACTTATCCCAGTTATAGTCAATATGGGCAATGCAACAGTCAAGGTTTATATCTGCTGTAACATAATGGGTATAGTTTGTTGTAGATGCAATAATATCACCAACAGGAGATATGATAGTCCCTGGTCTTGTTGCTGTTGAACCAACAAAGTATGCCCTTGTAGAATAAGCCCAGTATCTCTGCATCAGCCCTCCATTAAAAGCAGAACAGAAAATCACTATTTCAGGTCTCTTTTCAACATACTTTAACCGCAGTTTATCAAAATTTAGGTCAAAGCATATAGCACAGGCAACAGTTCCAAAATCACATTTTATTACAGGTGTTTCAGTCCCATAAGCGAGCCCATAAACAGTATTTTCTTCTATTACAAGGTGGTTCTTGTGGTATATCCCTGCGATATTTCCTCTTCTATCAATAATCCTTGTGGAGTTTCTCCATAGCCCGTCTTGGTCTTCCATTACTGAGGAGTATGCAATATAGCAGTTATTGTTTTTTGCTATATCCTTAAAATAGTCAAGTATCTGAGTCCCTCTAACTTTATAATACTCCATTCTACTATCATGTGGAAGGTTTTCAGGTCTGTCACATACCTCAGGAAGGACGATAAGGTCTGGTCTGTCAGGAATGACTGCCTGGACAAATGAGTCCAGATATTCCTTCATCTGGTCTACTATATCCTGATAGTCAGAAGATAGGTCAACAGAATGGTAAGGAGCACTTATATTGCTTACCCTTACATATCTTGCCATTTATCTCTCTGTTTATGGGATGATGAGTTTCTGTCCTATATATACAACATCGCTTTTAAGATTATTTGCTTTTTTAATCTCACCGGCGGTTGTACCAAACTGCTCTGCAATTTTACCAAGTGAGTCACCACTTTTTACAGTATAGGTTCTCAGCTCCCTTGTTTTTGATGTCTGCGGAGTTTCTATTCTGTTCTTTAGGTAAAATATCTCACTTTCCTGCCGTGTTAGTTCATCAAGGAATACCTGTATATTGCTGTCAACTTTTGATTCCATATCGCTGTACCTGCTGGTTAATTCCTGGATACTGACAGAGAGTTTGTTAAGTGTTTCTCCTATAGATACCTGTGCCTTATTGACTGTAAGGATATCGCTCTGCATCGTAGTAAGGTTTTTATTGAGGGATGCGATGGATGTAATGATGTCTGCATATGTCTTTTTAAGTCCCTCTATATCCCTGCGCATCTCAAACTCTCTACTTTGAACGCTCTCTTTTTCACCTTTCAATTGTTCTTTATATGTATAGTCAAGTTCTTCTATCTTTCCTGCCAGTGCTTTTAAGTCCGCACCTAATTTTGCTATCTCATCAGATAGTATGGCACGTTGACCCTCAAGGGCATCTATCCTTTCTGAAAGTGAAGCAAATCTTTTATTGTTTGTATCCTCTATTGTATTCAGCCGTTCAACAAGCGCCTTTGTGGTTGCATAAAGGTCCTCTTCAACAGTAGAAACCTTTTCCTGTACCATACCCACATCTGTCTGTGTGGCGACACAGCCGGAAAGTGTTAACCCACCAATAATAACCAGAAATATCCTTTTCATTTTGCTATCTTAAACTCTGCCCTTCTATTTTTTGCCCATGCCTCTTCATTACTTCTGGTGTCCAGAGGTTTGTCCTCTCCATAACTTACTGTATGTAATCTTTTTGGTGAAACACCAAGAGATACAAGATATCTTCTTGTGCTTAATGCCCTCTGTTCACCTAAGACCAGGTTATATTCTCTTGTCCCTCTTTCATCACAGTGCCCTTCAATCAAGACCTCAATTTCAGGATGGTCAAGAAGATACTTACCTATAGTATTGAGGATTGGTCTTGCATCTGGCCGTATGTCATACTTATCAAAGTCAAAGTGTATATTCTGGAATACCTTTGCCAATTCTTCACTTATTTCTGAAGGTGAAACAAAAACCTTCCCTTCTGCTATTTTAGTAGGAGGTATGGGTTCATCCTTGATTGCCTTTGCCACCTCTTCAGGTGTTGCTTTCCCTTTTTTTGTATCTGTTTCAGGTGTTTTTTCAGAAGGAGTTACAAGCGTTACAGCAGAAGGCCTCTCTTCTTTTTCTTCCACCACTGGCTTTTTCTTAGGTGCCTGACATCCAGTAAGAAACCCAACAATACTAAATACTACCGCTATTTTCCATAATCTCATATTCTCCCCCCTTGTTCTTGTTATTTTCTATTATACTTTTTAATATTATCTGTGTCAATAGATCGCACGGATAGGGTATATAGGTAACACTTTTTCAATTCAATTTCCCCCTCACCTATCTCCTCTCCCCTTTGGGGAGAGGGTATGGGTGAAGGGACAGAGGAAAGATACAGCCAATGAACAAAGTCATAAGTTTTTCAGGTATATGGACTGTTCACTATCTTTCTCAACTTCTTCCCCCAATTTCAAAACAAGATAGTTGAAGGAATTATACTCCTTAAGCCATCGGGCTTCTTGAAATTCCACTGATTATCCTGATAGTGATATTTAACATCAACCTCTTTTTTATTAAACAACACCTTGACAGCAGAGTGTTTGATATACAGTGTTTTTATCTCTTTGGATATAAGTTCTTCAAACTTTTTGTATGGAAAAGGAAGGATAAGGTATCTATATTTTATAGATGATAGTTGTTCCTGTATCTTCTTTGTCTTTTTTAGACCATTGATATATGCAATAGTAAATTCCTTACCTGAAAGTTTTTCTACATTTTTCTGTCCAATAAAAGGGGCAATGAGTATTTTTTGTGTCTCTTTTGAGATGATATATGATAACGTTCCATTTTCTTCCCCTACCAGTTCAATATCTATCCCTGATAAAGATATATTTTCCCCTTCGGGTAGAAACTCAAAAAGTTCCGGTTTTGTAGTATGGTAGTATTCCATTACATAAGGAAAGGCAAAGGTGTCTTTAATAACTTCCACTTCATAGACCCTTTTGATATTAAACCTCTTTGTCAATCTATTAAGTGTTGCTGTGTGGTTGTAAGAGATGGTTGTGTAAAAGAGGATAATGTCTCTGATACCTTTTCTAGATAAAAGAGGTATAAGGATATCCTCTATCTCTCTTGTCCTGTAGTGGTCTGCGAGAAATAGTGTTGCTTCTCTATCTTTTATATATACAACAGATACCTTTGTAGAAGACAGAAAGTATATCTCTTCATTCTCGTTTACCTTTTGATATGAAGGGAGAAAATGGAGAGAGATTGATACAAAGATAATAGATAGAAGCGTAGTATTGATAAATCTTCTTTTTGGTGAATATAAAAGAAGAAAAAACACAAGATAAAATGTGATAGCCAGAGGGATAGAAAGAGAAAAATTGATAGAAGGAGAAAATTGCGTAGATAATGTAATACCTCTGATAAAGATAGTCAGTAATACCCTTAAAACAGGGAATAAAACAGGGACGATAAAAGACACGAACGAAAGGATGACAAGGGCTCCTGTAAATGGGACAAATATGATATTGTTAAAAATCCCTAAAGGATAGAAGTATCCGAAGTGATAAAGCAATAAAGGAAGGACAGATATCTGTGCAGATAAACTTGTAAGTATTACTATCTTCACATAATTTTTCTCAATGAGTTTGAATCTCATCCAGAAAAGTATGATACCGAGGGTTGCAATAAATGAAAGTTGAAATGAGACATCAACGAGATTATATGGATTGATAATCAATAAAAGTAAAGCAGCAGCGATAATGGAGGTTATAATATCCATATCCCTTTCAAAGATTTCCCCTATAAAGAAAAGAGAGCACATAAGGGTAGCCCGTACAACAGGAACCCTGAGCCCTGTAATGGTCGCGTAGAGCCAGACAGTAATAAGTGCAAATACAGGGAAGAACTTGGGATGTCTGTTATTGATTTCTGCAAAAGGGAGCAGGAGAAACTTTAAAAAAAGAAGGATAAAGCTGATGTGGAGGCCTGATATTACAAGGAGGTGATATGTTCCGCTTCTTATACCTGATGACTGCAGAAAATAAGGGACTTTTTCTTTTCCCAGAGTAATGGTAAAGAGAAGTTCTTTCTCTTCAGGGTAATATAAAAATTTAGCATCAATCTTTCTTATAATGTACTGTCTTATCTTATGGAGAAGGAAGAGAATGTTTTTTTCTTCCTTAATGGAGATGGACTTTGCTCTTCCTTCAAAGTGTACCCCTTTCCTTTCAATATATCTCCTATAATCAGAGATGTATGGATTTTTAGGAGGAGAAATCCACTGAAGAAAAAGATTTTCCATTATGATATAAGAACCCAAAGGGAGATAAACGCTTCTATCATTAACTTTAAGAAGTATTTTCTCTGCCCCCCTCTCTTGTTTATCACCATCCATCATTTTCTTTATTTTTACTATATACTCTGCCCCAAAAGTAGATGGTCTTGAAGATACAATCACTCCTTCTGCTCTGGTTATGTATCTATCAAGAGGTTTAGAAGGAGGCAGTGTATGAAGGAAGGTGGTGATAAAACCAGTTATTATACCAAGAGAAAAGGCAACTATTTTTCTGTTTTTAACAACAAAAAGAAATGGTAAGGCAAATAAGATATATGTGATGTACCAGTGGATACCAGGAAGGGTAAGTGATATGCCTATGATAAGACCTGTAAGAGTGAGTAAAAGCGTGTATGACATAATATAGGTTTATCTCCCGAGCCACTCTCCCTTAAAGATAGTGAGAATATCCCCTTCAAGATAGGCATTCTCAATCGCAGTATCAAAATACACAGCAAGTATCTCTCCTGACCGAGATATAACCTTGACAGGTGGACTGACCCTCCCTTTAAGAAAACCTGCTATAGCGCCTGCAACACTCCCTGTGCCACACGAAAGCGTCTCTCCCTCAACCCCCCTTTCATATGTCCTTATTTTTATCGTATTTGTATCCACTACTTCTATCCAGTCAACATTTGTTCCTTTTGGCTTGAATAGTTTGTGGTATCTTATCACAGGACCTTCCCCATTTACATCCACTTTTTCTATGCTGGTTGTAAAGATAACCGTATGAGGAACACCTGTATTGATGAAATAACCTGTAATATTCTTTTTTTCTAATGGTATTTTTACTAATTTTGGGACACCTCCTAATTTTAACTGCGCCTTTACCCTTTTACCTTTTACACTTCCTCTAAGAACCCCTGCACCTGTTTCCACATTAATGGAGTTCCCTTTTGTAATCTTCCGGCTCACCGCAAAAAGCATTATACACCTGAGCCCATTCCCGCACATCTCTGCTTCACTTCCATCAGGATTAAAAATTCTCATACGGATATCAGCAATCTTTGAATTCTCAACCAGAAGCAACCCATCTGCCCCTATTCCAAACTTACGATTACAGAGTGCTATAGCGGTCTTTGCCCTGTCTTTGATGATATTTTCCCTGTTATCAATCACTACAAAATCATTGCCAGAGCCAGCCATCTTAAAAAAATTCATTTCATCCTCCTTCCCCATAGTATATCCATCACCTGATATTCTGTCAATAAATCTGTAGTTGGAAAGTTGATTGAAATGTCTTATTTTTACCAGGGTAATTCTTCAACAAATTCCTCATTATACCACACTCTTATTTTCCTCTCAGGATGGATATGAAGTGTTGCTTTTCTTACCACCAGATTTTTTTGATGAGAAGGTGTATAAAGAGCCCCTCCAAAAGAAAAAGAATTCGTCCTATCTACCTTCCTGGTATCTTTTAGTATCCACTTTCTGTTATACCAGTTTATCCAATCCTAAAAAAGATTGTTCAGTTGATTCAACCAACTTATTCTTCCTCGGTACTCTTTAATGAATCGCCCATTAATAAATCTGAATATTCGCTCTATCTCCCCTTTTGCTCTCGGATGACCTGGATAGTGAGTTAAAAGTGGTATACCTAACTCTAAAGGCGCTTGTTCTATTTCCGTCGTTATCTCTTCTGGATTTATTTTATTCTCATAAAAACGCATCTGTCCATTTAAACAGAGAGGCAAAAGCATCTTATCTCAAATCTGGTGGCAGGATCTACCTTTTCGTAGATGTTTTCATAAATGCCTGACCTCTGGAGAACATTCCTTATTGTCTGGTGTGAAAGATGGAGATGTGGTTTGCCCCATTATATAAACCACTTCTTTTCTTCCTTAGATAAAACAGGTGGAAGAAGTTCAGAAATATGCTGGCAAGAACGATGTGACCCTTGTTTTTTCAAGATAATAACTTTCTTAGCAATAGATTCAGGAACTTTGTTTATCT
>JAMWBP010000033.1 GCA_023819365.1 Candidatus Omnitrophota bacterium | reverse complement strand
CTTAAACTTAAAGATAAAGGTGCCCTCATAGAGAAGATTGAGACAGGTGAGCGGTTGCGATTGTTGATAGATATACTTAACCAGGAGATAGGACTTTTAGAAATCCAGAAGAAGATACAGAGCCAGGTAATAAAAAAGATAGAGGATACCCAGCGGCAATATTTTTTAAGTGAGCAATTAAAAGAGATCCAGAAGGAACTTGGGAAAGAAGGAGAAAGCGATGAGATATCACAGTTAAGGGAAAAGATAAAAAAAGCAAAGATGTCTCCGGTCGCAGAGGAAAAGGCGATGGAGGAACTAACACGACTTTCAAAGACAATGCCACTCTCTCCTGAAGCCACTGTTATAAGGACATACCTTGAATGGTTGATAAATCTTCCCTGGGATACCAGGACAGAGGATAACCTTGATATTGCCCATGCAGCAAAAGTGTTGGATGAGGACCATTACGGACTTGAAAAGGTAAAAGAAAGAATACTTGAGTATCTTGCGGTCAGAAAGAGGTCGGAAGGGATGAAGTCCCCAATACTGTGTTTTGTTGGGCCTCCTGGGGTAGGTAAAACATCCCTTGGAAAATCCATTGCCAGGGCAATGGGTAGGAAGTTTGTAAGGGTCTCATTAGGAGGAATGAGAGATGAAGCAGAGATAAGAGGACACAGAAAGACATATATTGGCTCTCTACCCGGCAGGATCATCCAGTCAATAAGAAAGGCAGGCGTGAAAAACCCTGTGTTTTTGCTTGATGAGATTGACAAATTGGGAAAGGACTTCAGGGGAGACCCTGCAAGTGCTCTGCTTGAGGTCCTTGACCCTGAACAGAACCATTCATTTTCTGACCACTATCTTGAGGTAGAGTTTGACCTTTCACAGGTATTGTTTATAACAACTGCAAATACTGAGTATACTATACCACCTCCTTTACTTGATAGAACGGAGATTATCTCTCTGCCGGGCTATACAATATGGGAGAAGAAAGAGATTGCACAGAGGCATCTTATACCTAAACAATTAAAAGAGCATGGACTTACAGAGAAGAATATAAAATTTTCAGAAGAAGCATTATTTAAAATTATAAGAAACTATACAAGAGAAGCAGGTGTGAGAAATTTAGAAAGAGAGATTGCGAATATATGTAGAAAGGTGACAAAGAAGATTGTTGAGACAAATAAGGAAGGGTTCTACCATATTACTGCGAAGAGTTTAGAAAGTTATCTTGGTCCTGAGAAGTTTTCAACTCCTTCCGGAGAGAAAGAACACAAGGTTGGGGTTGCCACAGGTATGGCATGGACTGAGTATGGTGGAGAAATACTTTTTACAGAGGTGCTTATAATGAAAGGCAAGGGAAATCTCATACTGACAGGGCAATTGGGCGATGTCATGAAAGAGTCCGCTCAGGCAGCATTAAGTTATGTCCGGGCGCATATTAATGATTTTGGGTTAGACCCTGACTTTTATAAGGATATAGACATACATATTCATGTTCCTGAGGGTGCAATACCGAAAGATGGCCCTTCTGCTGGTATAACGATAGCGACAGCACTTATATCCTGCCTTACAGGTAAACCGGTTGATGCAGAGATTGCTATGACAGGGGAGATAACACTTCAGGGTAAGGTGTTAAAAATAGGTGGGTTGAAATCAAAGATTCTTGCTGCCCATCGCTCAGGTATAAAAAAGGTTATAATCCCGCAGGAGAATGAAAAGGACCTGAAAGAGATACCAGCAAAGGTGAAGGAAGACCTTGAGATAGTAATGGTAAAAAACATAAGAGAGGTAATTGAAAAATCCATTATAGGATGGAAGACAAGGGAGGAGAAGAATGGAAGAGATAGTTCGGGTAAATAAAGCAAAGAGGGATTTTTCTGGTTCACCTGTATCCTTGGAGTGGAATAAAGGAGAAGGTGTATTTATTCTGTCCGGAGAGAAAGGAGAGATATACGGACAGACAGATAAGAAGGATGGTAAAGTATATTTAGTTTTTATACCACCTTCCATAAAATCAGAAGATGAGATTAAATTTTCAATAAAGAAGATAGACAGTTCCCCTTCTTTTGTTAAATTAACCAACAATAAAAATGAAGGCAGGGTAGATGTATTTATACAGGAGCAGTTATTTACATCCTATAACTACTCTGAGAAAGTGGTAAGACCATATCTTTTTCCTGTTGTAGGACCTTCTGGAAAGATTGTATTACGGACACCTGCGAAAGAAGGGAATCCCGAAAATATTGACCATCCACATCACCGTGGTATATGGGTTGCACATGGAGATATTAACGGAACGGATAACTGGTCAGAACTACCTGGCCATGGTAGAACAGTCCATCAAAGGTTTGTTGAGATAACATAAGGCCCTGTCTTTGGAAAGATACATGCAATAAGCAACTGGGTGAGTAATAAGGGGGAGAAAATTCTTGAAGAGGAGAGAGTTATTGTTATTTATAATCTTCCAGTTGGGATGCAGATTATAGACCACTATCTTTTCCTTCGTGCAAGTGAAAGAGAGGCGGTATTCAAAGATACAAAAGAGTCAGGACTTTTAAGTATAAGGGTTAATCCTGTAATGGAAGAGAGGTCTGGTGGTTTTATGGTAAATTCCTATGGAGCAAAGGGAAAAGCAGAGTGCTGGGGCAAGAGAGCAGAGTGGTGTGATTACTGCGGTGAGATTGAGGGAATAAAATGTGGTATTTCTGTTTTTGATTATCCATCTAATCTAAGATATCCCACCTGGTGGCACATAAGAAACTACGGACTTTACACTGCAAACTTTTTTGGTCTATCTGACTTTACAGGTGATAAAAAAATCTCCGGGACATATATACTGCCATATGGAGAGGAAATGAAACTCTATCACCGTATCTATATTCATTCTGGATATACAGAAGAGGCAAATGTCTCAGAAAGATACCTGAACTTTATATATCTACCGGAGGCAACGATAAAGTAAAAATGGAATACCTTGCAGGAATTGACCTTGGAACCACAGGTGTAAAGATACTCCTTATGGATGAGGAAGGTAATGTTAAAGGAACCAAAACTGAAGAGTATAAATTGTTCACTCCAAGACCTGGCTGGGCAGAGCAGAATCCTTCTGACTGGTGGGAAGCAACAATAAAAGGGATAAAGGGACTTCTTGAGGAAACAGGGATTAAAGGGAGAGATATAAAAGGCATAGGCCTTACAGGACAGATGCATGGTAGTGTATTTCTTAATAGTAAAGGTGATGTTATACATCCAGCGATATTGTGGTGTGACCAGAGAACAGCAAAGGAATGTGAAGAGATAACAGAGAGAGTTGGAAAAGAAAGAATTTTTGAAATTACCTGTAATCCTGTTTTAACCGGTTTTCAGGCACCTAAAATTATATGGCTAAGAAGAAATTATCCAGATGTTTATAAAAATATCTCAAAAATTTTACTTCCCAAGGACTACATAAGGTTCTGCCTTACAGGTGTTTTTGCAACAGATGTAGCAGATGCTTCAGGGACTTCTCTATTTGATGTCAGGAAGAGGAGATGGTCAGAAGAGATACTTGAGACACTTGAGATACCTCCTTCTTTCCTGCCCGATTGTTTTGAATCCCCTGAGATAACTGGCTATATAACAGAAGATGTAGCAAGTTTAACAGGACTTACAAAAGGAACACCTGTTGTAGCAGGTGCTGGCGACCAGGCATCTGGAGGGATAGGTGGCGGGATTGTTGAAGAAGGTCTTGTATCTATTTCTTTAGGTACAAGTGGCGTTGTATTTGCACATCTTGAAGATCTCTTTGTTGACCCTTGTGGGAGATTGCATACTTTCTGTCATGCAGTTCCAGGTAAGTGGCATATAATGGGTGTTATGCTCTCAGCAGGTGGTTCTTTCAGGTGGCTCAGAGATACATTTTTTGGTGATAAAAAGGCATCCTATAAAGTGATGACAGATATGGCAGAAAATGTCTCTGCTGGTAGTGAAGGACTTTTATTCTTACCATATCTTACAGGAGAAAGATGTCCATATCCTGACCCTGATGCAAGAGGTGTCTTTTTCGGTATATCACTTAAACACAGGGTAGAACATTTTATAAGGGCTGTAATGGAAGGGGTCTCTTTTGGTTTAAAAGACAGTATCAGGATTATGAAAGAGATTGGTGCGTCTCAAGGTAAAAGGTTCCGTCTTACAGGTGGAGGAGCGAAAAGTGAACTATGGTGCAGAATGATGGCAGATATATTTGACGGGCCTACTGTGAGATTAAAGGTGGAAGAAGGACCTTCTTTTGGTGCAGCAATCATTGCAGGAGTAGGAGTTGGTATGTACAGTGATGTAAAAGATGCCTGTAAGAAACTTGTAAAGGAAGAAGAAAAAATCTTTCAGCCAGATAAACTAAATGTTGAGATATATGAAAGGTTTTACAACCTTTATGGGGCACTATATAGAAATCTTGAAGGGCTATTTGACAATCTTTCTGAAATCTCATAAAATCTAACCTATTATAAATAACAATAGGGAGGGAATATTATGATGGACCGGGCAGGTATGATTATTGGAATAGGGAGAAGAAAGACAGCCACTGCTGTTGTAAAAATTAAAGAAGGAAAAGGACAGGTTTTTATAAATGGTAGAGAAATTAAAGAATACTTCCCTCTTCCCTATCAGGTAGATGAAGTTATAACACCACTTGCTGTTACAGAGACAGCAGGACATTTTGATGTATATGCAAAAGTTTCAGGTGGTGGAATATCAGGACATGTAGATGCTGTAAAATTAGGGATTGCAAGGGCAATTGCTAAATATGACCCTTCTTTAGTTTCTAAATTGAGAGAATATGGACTACTTACGAGGGACCCAAGGATGAAAGAAAGGAAGAAGTACGGACAGAAGGGGGCAAGAAAGAAGTTCCAGTGGACAAAGAGATAAGAAATGATAAAGGCAGGGATATTTGGAATTTCAGGATATGCAGGGCAGAAACTTGTGGAACTTCTTGTATCACATCCAGAAGTAGAGATAACTTCTGGTTTTGTTGCTCCTGAAGAAGGCACACCTGAAATAACAGAGATAGTTCCTAAACTGAAAGGCCTTATAAGTTTAAGATGTAAAAATACTCCTGACTGGAAAGAGATAGAAAAAAACTGCGATGTTGTATTCCTTGCACTTCCTCATTCTGTCTCAATTCACTTTGTCCCACCGCTTGTAGAGATGAAGAAGAAGATTATAGACCTCAGTGCTGATTTCAGATTTGATGACCTTAAGATATATGAGAGATTTTATACAAAACACACATCCCCGCAATTAAATAGTAGTTTTATTTATGGACTCCCTGAAATAAACAGAGATAAGATAAAAAATACTGATTTTATTGCCAATCCAGGATGCTATCCCACATCGGTGATTTTAGCCCTCTTGCCTCTCGTTAAGAACCATCTGATAGAAGACAGAATTTTTGTTGATTCCAAAAGTGGTGTTACAGGTGCTGGTAGGGCTCCTTCTCTTGGAACGCTCTTTGTTGAGTGTAATGAGAATATAAAGGCATATAAGATAGGAGAACACAGACATCAACCAGAGATGGAGGAGGTGATAAATAAATTAGGAAACAGAAAGTACTTAATTACATTTGTTCCACATCTTGTTCCTTACAATCAGGGTATACTTTCTACCCTGTATGTGACACTTCAGAGTGAAATGGCAGAGGAGAAGTTACAGGAGATATATGAAAGAACATATGCGGATGAACCGTTTGTAAGGGTTATGAAATATGGCGTTTCTCCAGAGGTAAAAAATATCGTAAATACAAACTTCTGTGATATAGGTATTAAACTTGTGGATAACAAGACCCTTGTTGTCATATCAGTTATTGATAATCTTATAAAGGGTGCATCAGGACAGGCAGTCCAGAATATGAATATAATGTTAGGGTTGAAAGAGACCCTGCCGTTTTTCTAAGACTTTCCCATCACCTTTCTCCTCTCCCCTCAGGGGAGAGGGTAGGGTGTGGGGCTACTGAATACAAACCAGGATGAAGACAGTATTTCTTGACAGGGATGGTGTTATCTCTATATTCACTCCCAATGATTATATAAAAAACTGGGGTGAGTTTGCCTTTATAGATGGTGCAATTGACGGGCTGAAGTTATTATATAAAAATGGATACCGTCTTGTTATAATATCCAATCAGTCAGGTATAAATAAAGGGCTGTTTACCATAGAAGACCTTGAGGATATCACGGAAAATATGAAAAATATTTTAAGAAAAGAAGGAATTGAACTGGCAGGGGTCTATTACTGCATTCATACTGCTGAAGAGAATTGTGATTGCAGGAAGCCAAAGGGAGGGTTGTTTTATAAAGCAGCCAGAGAGATAGGCGATATAAATCTCAAAGAGGCATTTTTTATAGGTGATTCAGATATTGATATTCAGGCAGGTAAGTCAGTGGGAGTGAAGACAATACTTGTTTTATCAGGCAAAACAAAAAGTATAGAAGAAACAGAGAGATGGGAATTTAAACCTGACTATATATTCCATAATTTAAAAGAGGCAGCAGTGTTTATCATAAGGAGAGACAATGGAAAAGTATGATGTAGTTGTTATAGGTGGAGGACCGGGTGGTTATCCCTCTGCAATAAGGTGTTCTCAAAGTGGGAAAAAGGTTGTTTTGATTGAAGAACTTGCTTTAGGTGGTGTATGTTTAAAC
>JAMWBP010000032.1 GCA_023819365.1 Candidatus Omnitrophota bacterium | reverse complement strand
TTTGATGAGAGATGGATATGAAGAAATTATTATCAGAGGCGTTTGTGGACAGAGATATATAGGAGCAGGCCTTCAAGGAAGGAAAGTGAAAATTATACTGTACGGTGTTCCAGGTAATGACCTTGCTGTCTTTATGGATGGTCCTGAGATAGTTGTTATGGATAATGCACAGGATGGTGTGGGGAATACAATGAATTCTGGCAGGGTAGTAATTTATGGAAATGCAGGAGATATAGTAGGACATTCTATGAGAGGAGGAGAAATTTTTATAAAGGGAGATGTTGGCTACAGGGTAGGTATTCATATGAAAGAGTATAAAGATATGTATCCTGTTATGGTAATAGGTGGAAGTGCCAGAAATTTTTTAGGTGAATATATGGCGGGAGGGATGATAATATTACTTGGAATGACAAAAAGAAAATATTTGGGAAATTATATAGGAACAGGCATGCATGGAGGTGTTATATATATCAGAGAAAGTTTATTCAACTCAACATCTTCATTAGGGAAAGAGGTAAATATTTTCAGGGCGGATAAACAGGATATGGATAAGATTATACCTTATATTAAAAGGTTTGCTTCTTATTATGGATTCACTGAAAGGGAAGTAGTAAAAGAGAAGTTTTACAAGGTTATACCAATAACCTCCAGACCTTATGGTAAAATATATGCTTATTGAGGAGAACAATGAGTTTCATTAAAGAGAATTGTGGCATAGCAGGTGTGTACAATAATAAGCATTCAGCAGAGATATTATATCTATCTCTTTTTTCTCTTCAACACAGGGGACAGGAAAGCTGCGGCATTGTGGTATGTGACGGTAAGACCGTGAATATAAAAAAGGGGATGGGAACCGTCTCTGAGGTATTTAAAGATGGTACACTCTCATCTCTCAAAGGTAGTTTTGGTATAGGACATGTTAGATATTCAACTACAGGAAGTTCTTCATCTAAAAATATCCAGCCATTTTTTAGTGAGTATAGTGGTAAACCATATGCTATTGCTCACAATGGAAATATCGTAAACAGCCACTTATTAAGAGAAAAACTTGAAAAAAGGGGTAGTATCTTCCAGACGACACTTGATACAGAAATTCTTATGCACCTTATTACTATATCAAAGAAAATAAAATTCAAGGACAAATTATTAGATGCATTATCTAAACTGAAAGGGGCATTCGCTTTTGTTATTCTTACACCTGATGAAATTATAGGAGTAAAGGACCCATGGGACTTCAGGCCCCTTTGCCTGGGGAAGATTAAAAATGGGTATATTGTTGCGTCTGAAAGTTGTGCCTTTGACCTTACAGGGGCAAGGTATATAAGAGAACTTTCACCCGGAGAGGTTGTATTTATTAATAAAGATGGAATAGAAAGTGTACATCTGCCACAGAAGAAAATATCAAGATGTATATTTGAGTTTATATATTTTGCAAGGCCTGACAGTAATATATTCGGCGCCAGTGTATATAATGCAAGGAAAAACCTCGGAGAAAAACTGGCAGAGGAATTTCCTTATAGCGGGGATATTGTAGTACCTATACCTGATTCTGGAAGTATTGCTGCCCTTGGTTTTTCTCAGAAGAGGGGTATTCCTTTTGAGATGGGGATAGTCAGGAACCATTATATAGGTAGAACATTCATTCAACCATTTCAGATATCAAGAGAAGTAGGGGTAAAGGTTAAGCTCAATCCAATAAGGAATGTAATAAAAGGTAAGGATATTATTGTTGTTGAGGATTCTATTGTCAGAGGTACTACCAGCAGATTAAGGATAAAAAGTTTAAGGGATGCAGGGGCAAAAAGAATCTTTATGGCTGTCAGTTGCCCACCTATAAAATATCCATGTTTCTATGGAATTGACTTCCCTTCCAGGAAAGAACTTATAGCAGCAAGATATTCTTTGAATCACATAGTAAAAGAGATTGGTGTTGATGGGCTTTATTATCTCTCTCTTGATGGCATGCTTTCTTCTATAGGGCTTCCTGAAGAGGAGTTTTGTACTGCTTGTTTTACAGGGAAATATGTTATTAAAGACAGCCATTTTGAAGGAAAAGAACAGTTTGAATTGTAAAAATAGATATGGAAGGATACTTAGTTTTTGAAGATGGCAGTGTTTATAAAGGTGAGACATTTGGTGCTACAGGAGAGGCATATGGAGAACTTATTTTTAATACAAGTATGACTGGATACCAGGAGATTCTTTATGACCCATCATATAAAGGCCAGATAGTTGTAATGACATATCCCTTGATTGGCAATTATGGTGTTAATTATGAAGATGTGGAATCGGCTAAGATACATCTTGAAGGTTTTGTGGTAAGGGAGAAAAGCAAGATTTATAGCAACTGGAGAGCAACAAAGCCATTGGATATTCTTTTATATGAACATGGGGTGATTGGTATAGAGGATATTGATACTAGAGAGATAACAATAAAACTCAGGGACCAGGGGGCGATGAAAGGCGGTATATTTACAGGAAAGTATAGTTTAAAGAAAATGGTTGAAAAGGTTAAGAACTCCCCTGATATTGTAGGGGTGGACCTGGTAAGGCATGTTATTAAGGAAAAGCCATATTTATGGTGTGATAGAGGTAAATATAAGATTATTGTGCTTGATTGTGGGGTGAAATACAACATCTTGCGGTTACTTGCAGAAAGAGACATAAAAGTTCTTGTTATGCCAGCAACAGTTCCATGGGAAGAGATTGACAAAGAAAAACCAGATGGTATTCTTGTTTCAAATGGACCAGGTGACCCTGCTGCTGTTCCTTATATTGTAAAAACCCTTTCAAACCTCATTGAAAAGTACCCAATGTTTGGAATATGCTTCGGGATACAACTCATTGCACAGGTGTTAGGTGGAAAGACATATAAACTTAAGTTCGGACACCATGGCGCAAACCATCCTGTGAAAGATATAAAGACAGGGAAGGTTTATATAACGGTCCAGAACCATGGTTTTTGTGTAGATATAAATACCTTGAAGGAGAATGAAGTTGAGATAACGCATATTAATCTAAATGATAATACACTTGAAGGCATTGCACATAAAAAATTACCTGTATTTGCAGTTCAGTTTCATCCAGAGAATGCTCCAGGTCCACTGGATGCTATTTATCTTTTTGACAGATTTAAATATATGGTAGAGCAGAAAGCAGGAGTTTAATGTGCCAAAGAGAACTGACATAAAAAGGATAATGATTATAGGGTCAGGTCCTATAGTGATAGGGCAGGCATGTGAGTTTGACTATTCCGGTTCTCAGGCATGTAAAGCATTGAAAGAAGATGGGTATTATGTGATACTTGTCAATAGTAATCCAGCAACTATAATGACCGACCCTGATATGGCTGACAGGACATATCTTGAGCCGATTGTCCCTGATGTTGTTGCAAAGATAATAGAGAGGGAGAGGCCTGATGCTATTTTACCTACCATCGGAGGGCAGACAGCACTTAACATTACTGTATCTCTTGAAGAGATGGGCGTTTTAAAAAAATATAATGTTGAGGTAATAGGAGCAAACTATGAGGCAATTAAAAAGGCAGAGGACAGATTACTTTTTAAGCAAGCAGCAACAAGGGTTGGTATTAAGGTTCCTGAGAGCGATATGGCATATACACCTACAGAAGCGATAGAGATTGCAAAGAAGATTGGATTCCCTGTAATTATAAGGCCATCTTTTACTCTCGGGGGCACAGGGGGGAGTGTTGCCTATAATATAGATGAATTCAAGGAACTTGCTGATGTGGGACTGAAGATGAGCCCTGTGAGTGAAATCCTGATTGAGCAGTCGGTTCTTGGTTGGAAGGAATATGAACTTGAGGTAATGAGGGATAGAAAAGGTAATTCTGTAATTATATGTTCTATAGAGAACTTTGACCCTATGGGTGTTCACACAGGAGATAGTATTACGGTGGCACCTATCCAGACCCTTACAGATAAGGAGTATCAGAAGATGCGGATTTATGCAATAAGGATAATGGAAGAGATAGGGGTAGAAACAGGAGGGTCAAATGTCCAGTTTGCAGTTAATCCTCAAAATGGAGATATGGTGATTATAGAAATGAACCCACGCGTCTCAAGAAGTTCAGCACTTGCATCCAAAGCCACAGGTTTTCCTATAGCAAAGATTGCAGCAAAACTTGCTGTTGGATATACCCTTGATGAGATACCCAATGATATCACAAAAAAAACACCTGCCTGTTTTGAACCAGCCATTGACTATTGTGTGGTTAAGATACCAAAGTTTAATTTTGAAAAATTCCCTCTTTCAAGTCCTTTTCTCGGTGTTTCAATGAAGTCAGTGGGCGAGGTAATGGCTATCGGCAGGACATTCAAGGAAGCAATAAATAAGGCACTGAGGAGTTTGGAAGAGAAATTTTCTGGCTATGAGGATATAGTACTCCCTCTTGATATATCTGAAGGGATAAAAAGACCCAATCCTTTCAGGATTTTCTATATCAAAAAGGGATTGAAAGATGGAATGTCCATAGATGAAGTTGCTGAACTGTCTAAGATTGACAGGTGGTTTTTATATAATCTGAAAGAACTTGTTGACTATGAAAATAAAATAACGAGATATAAAGGGAGAAAGATTCCTGTGGATGTTTTGAAGAGGGCAAAGGAATATGGATTTTCTGATAGACATATAGCAAAACTTACAGGGATGAAAAGTGAAGTAGAGGTTAAAAAATTAAGAGAAAGTTATGGTATAATACCTGACTATAAACTTGTGGATACCTGTGCAGGAGAGTTTGAGTCATACACACCTTATTATTACTCAACCTATAAGTGAGGTTTTTATGGTAGCGGTGATTGACTTCGGTTCTCAGTATACACAGTTGATTGCTCGCAGGATAAGAGAACTGAATGTCTTCTGTGAGATCTTCCCTTCTTATGTTACTCTTGAAACACTTAAAAAGAAGAATGTAAGAGCAGTTATCCTTTCAGGTGGTCCAGGACATATCTATACTTTAGAAAAGATAAACTTTGATGACAGGATTTTTGATAATTTTTTTGTTTTAGGAATATGTTATGGTCTACAGATACTTGCCAAGCATTTTGGTGGAGAGGTTGTAACTGGAGAAAAAAGGGAATACGGGGAAACAATATTTTATCCGGATATAGACGAAAGGATATTTAGTGGTGTATCTAAAAAGACAGTTGTCTGGATGAGCCACTGGGATACAGTGGTCAAACTGCCGTATGGGTTTAAAGTTATAGGAAGAACAGATAATACAGATATTGCTGCTATTAAAAACAATGAAGGTAGAATATATGGACTTCAGTTCCATCCAGAAGTAGTCCATACAAAAGAAGGGAAGACAATATTGAAAAATTTTCTCTACAGTATATGTGGCTTTAGACCAGAATGGAACCCAGGGTCAATGTTAGAATTAGTAGAGAGAGAAATCAGAGAGAAGGTGGGTAATGAAAAAGTTGTATGTGGTCTTAGTGGTGGTGTTGATTCCTCAACGCTGGCCATTATTCTTAATAATGTCTGTGGTAAAAATGCCCTCAGTGTCTTTGTTGATAATGGGTTGTTAAGAAAAAGAGAGGGAGAAAAGATAAAAGATATTTTTAAAGGCAGGGTAAACTTCAAATATGTTGATGCAGGTGAACTTTTTCTGAAGAGATTGAAAGGGGTGGCTTGTCCTGAAAAGAAGAGAAAGATAATAGGTAATACATTTATCCATATTTTTGAAAAGGAAGCGAGTAGGTTTGGTGCAAAATTTCTTGCACAAGGGACCCTTTATCCGGATGTTATTGAAAGTATGTCTCCGTTCGGTGGGAATTCTTCAAGGATAAAAACACACCATAATGTAGGGGGGCTCCCTGAAAAACTGCACCTTATCCTTGTAGAACCATTTAAGTTCCTTTTTAAGGATGAGGTAAGAGGTATTGCAAAAGAGATAGGGCTCCCAGATTTCATCATAAACAGGCATCCATTCCCTGGACCAGGGCTTGCTGTGAGGATAATAGGAAGTATAGACAGAAGGCGGATTGAGATTCTCAGGGAGGCAGATAGTATAGTAATAGAAGAGATGAAAAGGGCTGGCCTATATTCAGAGATATGGCAGGCATTTGCTGTGTTGTTACCTGTAAAAAGTGTTGGAGTAATGGGAGACAAAAGGACATATGAAAATGTTATAGCACTCCGTATTGTGAAAAGTGTTGATGGTATGACTGCTGAATGGGCAAAGGTTCCCTATGATGTGCTTGGGGTTATATCTAACCGAATAGTCAATGAAGTAAGAGGAGTCAACAGAATAGTTTATGATATTACTTCCAAACCACCTGCTACAATAGAGTGGGAATGAATAAACTAAAAGGAGTTATGATGAGAAAAAAATTTATATTTATTACAGGAGGTGTTGTTTCTTCTTTAGGAAAAGGGATTGCATCTGCTTCTATCGGTGCGCTTCTTGAAACCCATGGGTATAAAATCACAATTTTAAAGTTTGACCCATATCTTAATGTTGACCCAGGTACGATGAACCCATTTCAACATGGAGAGGTTTTTGTAACAGAAGATGGAGCAGAAACAGACCTTGACCTTGGACACTATGAAAGGTTTACCAATGCACATATTACAAAGAAAAATAATGTTACAAGTGGACAGATATATAATGCAGTTCTTACAAGAGAAAGGGAAGGAGGTTATTTG
>JAMWBP010000031.1:2736-6766 GCA_023819365.1 Candidatus Omnitrophota bacterium | reverse complement strand
GGTTTTTTACCAATTTTTGCTCTTACAGGGCCGGAAGGAAAACTTTTTAAACCACTTGCCTATACAAAAACATTTGCTCTTTTTGCTTCTATTGTTGTTGCTCTAACAGTACTACCAACTTTATGCCATCTTTTGTTAAGTAAAAGAACTTATTCTGAAAAGGCAAAAACATTCGGCCCTGTCATCTTGTTAGTTTCTGGTATTTCAGGATTGACTTTTCTTAATCCCTGGGTTGGCACACCTTTAATTTTTGCTGGTATTTATTTTTTAGTTATTAACAAGTTTTTACCGCCTGCAGTTTCTAAACAGAAAATTTCTTTCCTCACTGGAGCGCTTGCCTCTTTTTATGTTCTTTTGCTATTGACAAAAAGATGGATGCCTCTGGGTTTAGGACCGGGTTTTGGAAGGAATTTTGCAGTCGTTCTCTTACCAGCGGTTATCTGGGGAATTCTTGCAGTTGTTATGATACCACTTTATCCGAAAATTTTACACTCTTTTCTTAAAAGAAAATTTCTTTTTCTTTTTTTTCCATTGATAGTAGCAATGCTTGGTATGCTTGTCTGGTTAGGCTTTGGAAAAATTTTTTCTTTTTTCCCTGAAAGAATAAAATCAACCAGATTCTTTTCTTTCGCCATACACAAATTTCCTGGTTTGGGTAAAGAGTTTATGCCCGCTCTGGATGAGGGTTCTTTTCTTTTTATGCCTGTTACTATGCCACACGCTTCTATTGCTCAGGCATATGAGATTATGCAAAAACAAAATATATTAATAAAACAGGTTCCTGAAATAGAAAGTGTGGTTGGGAAGTTAGGAAGAGCAGAAACCGCTTTAGATCCTGCTCCAATAAGTATGATTGAAACCTTTATCACTTATAAGCCAGAATATGGACCACCCGATCCAGATACAGGGAAAAGAGAAAGATTATGGAGGCCACATATCAAATCTTCTGATGATATTTGGAATGAAATAGTTAAGGCGGCAGAAGTTCCTGGTTCTACTTCAGCACCAAAACTTATGCCAATAGCAGCAAGAATTGTTATGCTTCAATCAGGTATGAGGGCGCCTATGGGGGTAAAGGTTTTTGGAAATAATTTAAAAGAGATAGAAGAGGTCGGTTATAAAATTGCTAAATTTTTGAAGGAAGTACCAAGTGTAAATCCTGATGCAGTTATTCCAGATAGAATTATTGCTAAACCATATTTAGAGATAGAAATTGATAGAGAAAGGATTGCAAGATATGGGATAAATATTAGAGATGTACAGGATGTAATTGAAGTTGCTATTGGAGGTATACCTATTACCTACACGGTAGAAGGTAGAGAAAGATATCCAGTAAGAGTAAGATACCTACGGGAGCTGCGTGATAACCCTGAATCTTTAGATGATATCCTTGTTCCTTCTATGGATGGACAACAAATTCCTTTGGGACAACTTGCAAAAATCAGTTATACATCTGGTCCACAAGAGATTAAAAGTGAAAATACATTTTTAGTTTCTTATGTCTTATTTGATAAAAAGGAAGGTTATGCAGAAGTTAATGTAGTTGAAGAATGTAAAAAATATCTTGAGAGTAAGGTTAAATCGGGAGAACTTGTTTTGCCCTCTGGGACATACTATGTTTTTGCAGGAACTTATGAAAACCAACTTAATTTTCAGAGACGGCTTTCAGTAATATTACCATTTACTCTTTTCTTAATTTTCCTTATTTTATATTTTCAGTTTCGTTTGCCAACACTTACTTTTATTGTATTTTTGCAATTATTTTGTGTCTGGGCAGGTGGTTTTGTGGGCTTGTGGCTAATAGGTCAGAATTGGTTTTTAAATTTTTCTTTATTTGGAGTAAATTTAAGAGAATTGTTCAATCTAAAAGTTTACAATTTAAGTGTTCCTGTCTGGGTGGGGTTTATCGCTTTATTTGGCATAGCAACTGATGATGCTGTTGTAATTGGGACTTATTTAGTCCAGCAATTTAATGATAAAAGACCTGCTTCTATTTCTGAAGTTCGTTCTATGGTGATAGAAGCAGCAAGGAAAAGAGCAAGACCCTGTTTTATGACAACCATTACTACAGTTTTAGCCCTTTATCCAATTCTTACTTCACTTGGTAAAGGTTCAGAAGTAATGGCTCCTATGGCTATCCCAATTCTTTCAGGTATGACATGGGAACTTATTACTCTTTATTTAACCCCTGTTTTATTTTGCTACATCAAAGAAAAACAAGTATTGAAAAAATTTGATAATAGTAAAAATGAAAAATAACAGATACTATACTGAACATATAAATATGAAATATAAGATAAAAAAGACAAATTATGGGTTCACATTGATAGAACTTTTAATTGTAATAGGTATAATAGCAGTATTATCAAGTATGTTATTACCAGGACTAAATAAAGCAAGAGAGAAAGCAAAACAGATTACATGTGTTAATAACTTAAGACAGATAGGAATTGCTTTTACTCTTTATCTAAGTGATTATGGGGATTTTTTCCCGAGTGCAGATGACCCTATAAATACTTCACCAACTTACTGGTTGTGGATGGGGAGAGGATGGCGTAAATTGCTGACACCATATATAAATAGTTCAATCTCTTCTTCTAATCCAAGTGTTTTATTATGTCCTTCTGATAAAACTGCTCCTATTAACTGGGAATCAACTTCTTATGCTTATTCTTTAAGTTTTTATCATTCTCCTGAACAGATAAACTTAATGAATGATAAAAGTTTTACATATGATACTTCTAAGATTGTTCCAACAATTCCTCAAAAATTAAGCAGTGTAAAGCATCCCGATAAAAAAATTCTGATAGGAGAATGGCTTGATAATCATACAGGTGGGAAAAACAATTGGTGGTCATGGGGAGGAAGTAGAAATTACCTTTTTGTAGATGGACATGCTGAATTTCTAAAAGCAACCCAAATTTTACCAGCAAATGATAATTATCCTGATATAAATCTTACTAAAGATGGTATTAGAGGTAAAGATATTAATTAAAATGGTTATGGTTACAAGATTGTATCCACCATAAAATATATTTAAGAAGCACCGAATTATTCAATTACGATGCTTAAAGAAGTTAATTAAAAGAAAGTCAGGAAAGGCCTTGTAGAGGTGCAATCCTGCCTTTCTTGATAGAAAGCATATTTTCAAAATTTACTACTGACTCTCTTGATAGGTCTCTCCCGTAAAGTAAAAAAAGACCTAAAAAGAAACGATAAAGACATTGCATGTGATAAATTTAGGAGGGAGAGTGAAGTAAATGAGAGGGTGGGTAAAAGATAAAAAGTGGTATAATATAAAAGATAGCGGAAAGATTAACTAAATAAATCTTTAAACATTGGAATTTGAATAATTCTGATGGTTTAGAAATTATTATGGTATGGTGAAAAATCTATAAGAAACTCCAGGAGGGACTTGAGGGTAATGTCTTACCTGACTTTTTTGACAGATTTATTGGGTAAAAGAGGAGAAAAGAATGAAGACAATAAAGGAAATAAACAAGCGGATTAAGGAAGGCAAGGCAGTTGTTGTTACAGCAGATGAGATTGTGGAACTTACCAAAACAGCACCTTTAAAAAAGATTGTAAAGGAAGTAGATGTTGTAACTACTGGAACATTTGGGCCTATGTGTTCTTCTGGTGTATTTTTAAATTTTGGGCATTCTAAGAAAAGGATTAAGATGGGTGGTGGCAGGGTCTATCTTAATGGTATTCCTGCCTATACAGGACTTGCTGCTGTGGATGTATATTTAGGAGCAACTGCCATACCGGAGGATGACCCGAGGAATAGTGAACATCCCGGTGAATTTAAGTATGGTGGTGGACATTTAATAGAAGACATTGTAGGTGGAAAAGAGATTGAGCTTGTGGTTTCTGCCTATGGGACCGACTGTTATCCAAACAAAGGTTTGAGGACAAGGATTACAATACAGGACCTTAATGAAGCAATATTGTTCAATCCCAGGAATTGCTATCAGAACTATAATGTGGCAGTAAATCTCTCTGATAAGACAAGCTATACCTATAGGGG
>JAMWBP010000031.1:0-2726 GCA_023819365.1 Candidatus Omnitrophota bacterium | reverse complement strand
TGGGGGTCCTGAAACCACGTTTGGGTAATGCAAACTACTGTTCTGCAGGACAACTATCACCATTGCTTAAAGATCCTTACCTGAAGACAATTGGTTTTGGCACAAGAATCTTTTTGGGTGGTGGAGTGGGATATGTTGCCTGGTGGGGTACACAGTATAACCCATCTGTTAAAAGAAGGGAAAACGGTATCCCCGCAGCTGGAGCAGCAACGCTTGCCCTTATAGGAGATATGAAACAGATGAGGCCAGAATACTTGAAAGGAGCATCTCTTACCGGATATGGCACAAGTTTGATTGTAGGGATAGGTATACCAATACCTGTTCTTAATGAAGAGATACTTAAATGGGTAAGTGTCCCTGATGAAGAGATATATGCACCTGTTGTGGACTATAGTTATGATTATCCCAACTCAACAGGTAATATCTTAGGGAGTGTAAGTTATGGAGAACTGAAAAGCGGAAGGATAAACTTTATGGGCAAAAATATTCCAACTGGCTCTCTATCAAGTTATAAAAAGGCAAAAGAGATAGCAGGGATATTGAAGGGATGGATTAAAAACGGCGAGTTTCTTTTAACCGAACCAATCTTTTATTTCCCGGGGCCGGACTCTGGATATAAATTTAAACCAATGAAGGAGGTATAAATATGGAAAAAAAATTTGTAATGCACTTTCCACCAGTACTTGTGGATAAGCCGATAATATCTACAATAGTAAGAAAGTATAACTTAGAGTTTAATATCCTTAAGGCATTTGTATCTCCTGAAGAAGAAGGAACCCTTGTAATTGCCTTTTCAGGGAAAGAGAAAGATGTGAATATGGCGGTTAGTGAACTAAAAGATACAGGGGTACAGATTCAGATGATAGAGAGTGATATAAAAATGATAAGGGAAAGGTGTACTGACTGTTCTGTATGTGTTGGTCTCTGCCCGACAGGTGCTTTATATATGGACAGAGAAATATATGAAGTGAAATTTAAACCAGAGAAATGTATTGCCTGTGAGTTGTGTATAAAAGGGTGTCCCACAGAAGCAATGATATCAACAATTTAACTTTTGTGGATTATACATAGGAAATATGGGAAATAAAGTTAAAGCAATTGTTCTTTTATCTGGTGGACTTGATAGTTCTCTTGCAACAAAAATTATCATTGAGCAAGGAATAAAGGTTATGGCTTTAAATTTTTTTACACCATTTTGTAGATGTAATAGAAGAAAAGGGTGTGATTCAGTTGCAAAATATTTTGCCCAAAAGGTTGGGATTTCAATTAGGAGAATTTTTATAGGGGAAGAGTATTTAAAAATAATAAAAAATCCGAAATATGGCTATGGTAAGAATTTAAATCCCTGTATTGATTGTAGAATTTTAATGTTAAAAAAAGCAAAAGAAGTTATGAAAAAAGAGAAATTTTCTTTTATAGTAACAGGAGATGTTTTAGATCAAAGACCAAAATCACAAACATTACAGGCACTTAAGATAATTGAAAGAGAGACAGGTCTTGAAGGATTAATAGTAAGGCCTCTATCCGCTAATTTTCTTCCAGAAACAATTCCAGAAAAAATGGGATGGATTGATAGAAGTAAATTGTTGTCAATAAAAGGAAGAAGTAGAAAAATGCAGATGTTTCTGGCCGACTTTTATAGTATCAAAGATTATCCCTGTCCTGCAGGTGGATGTCTTTTGACAGAACCGTCATTTTCAAAGAGGATGAAGGATTTGATTGAATTTGATGAGATTAATCTTAAAAATATAGAACTACTAAAAATAGGGAGACATTTTAGATTGACCCCCTATACTAAATTGGTTATTGGAAGAGATGAAGTGGAAAATAAAAAAATTCCAGTGTTTAAGGAAATCAATGATATAATAATTAGAAGCGAAAATTTTGAAGTAGTGGGGATTTTGAAAGGTTGTATAAGTGAAAATATAATAAATGTTTCAATCGGTATAGTAGCAAGATATATTCGTAATTCTGTTAATCATAAAAAAGTAATAGTAGAAGGTAAAGAAAGTGAAGAGGTATTTTATGTAAGGGAGGGAAAAGGAGGGCTTTTGCCACTTTAAAAATGGAGGAATATATGATATATATGGACTATAATGCAACAACCCCCACAGACCCAAGAGTTTTAGAGGTTATGACTAAGTATTTTTATGAAAAGTTTGGAAATCCAAGTTCAATTTATGAGATAGCAAGAGAAAACAGAAAAGATATAGAAAAGGCAAGAGAAAAAGTTGCTGAGTTGGTTGATGCAGAAAAAGAAGAGATTTTCTTTACCTCCGGAGGAACAGAAAGTAATAACTGGGCAATTATTGGAACTGCTTTTGCATTAAAAAATAAAGGTAACCATATCATTACAAGTCAGATTGAACATCATGCTGTTTTAAATACCTGTAAATTTTTAAGTAAATTAGGTTATGAAATTACATATACTCCAGTTGATAAATATGGGATTGTAGATGTTGATTTTATTAAAAAAGCAATAAGAAGAGAGACAATATTAATAACAATTATGCATGCAAACAATGAGATTGGAACAATTGAACCAATAGAAGAGATATCAAAAATAGCAAGAGAAAACAGTATCTATTTTCATTCAGATTGTGTACAAACAGTTGGTAAAATTCCTATATCAGTAAAAAATCTTGGAGCTGATATGATTTCACTTTCTGGACATAAATTTTATGGACCCAAAGGGGTTCGTGCCCTTTATTTAAAAAAGGGAGTAA
>JAMWBP010000030.1 GCA_023819365.1 Candidatus Omnitrophota bacterium | reverse complement strand
TATACAATATCCCTTATAACTTTAGTATTTTCAGGTAAACGGAGATGCTGTAACATTTTCTTCCCAGTTTGAAGTTGTTGTGAATATGTGGTTGTGTAAAAGCAAATTGTGGCAAAGAGTAGCAGATATTTAATTTTGTTTTTCATTTTTGTTCCTCCCTGTATATTAGACATTCTACCGGGCAAAAGGTTTATTTTGCTTACTCATCCTGGAAGATATATAATTTAGGCAATAGATAAAAACAAGAGGTGACATATGGAAGGCAAAGAAATTAAAATTACAGTGGCACAGAAAAATTCAATATCTTCAGTGCTTCTAATCCTCAATGAAGTTATAGATGAGATAGATGACTTATGCAGTACAGAAGGCAGAAAGAGTATTTTATATGAAGTGGTTAATAATCTGGACGAGAAAGAAAAATCAAATGTATTAAAAACAACCGGTGAAATAAAAGAGTTAATAAAAAATATATCAACAGTCCTGAATATAAAAAAGAAAAGATATGAAACAAAGCGTTCTATATCAAGCAGGGTTTCATCCCTCTGGGAGATGATATGTGAAATAGAAAGTAAACGACTCAAAGGATATGGAGATGTCTCCGCATCTCTCAAAGAATATCTTGACCCTGTCGTAAGTAGGATTATCCGCTTACTGAAAAATATAGAAGTTTTTTTACATAAATAATATAAAAATGAATAAAAAATGGTTTAATAGGAATCTTATAGGTTTTTCTCTTACAAGTTTCTTGAGTGATTTCTGCCATGAGATGGCTACATCTATACTTCCACAGTTTATACAAATGATTGGGCTATCAGCGTCTTCTCTTGGTTTTATTGAAGGCATAGCAGATGCTGCCTCAAGTTTTGTTAAACTTTTTGCTGGCTATATCGGAGACAAAACAAGTAATCGTAAGAAGTGGGTTGTGTCTGGCTATTCTTTGACAACCGCAGCAATTACAATTTTTGTATTTGCGTTCTCCTTACCTTTAATCCTCATAGGCAGAGTGGTCGGCTGGCTTGGTAGGGGTATACGTAGCCCAATTAGAGATGCTATGCTTGCAGAGTCAGTTGATGAAGAAGATAGAGGAAAGGCATTTGGTCTGCACAGGGCATTAGATACAGCAGGTGCAATAGCAGGTCCTCTTACTGCCTTTGCTGTTCTTACATATCTTTCTACAAATACAGAGATAGGTAGGTTTATAAATTCATTTTTGCCGAAAAGTACAGGACAGGATAGTATCTTCAGGTTTATTTTTATCCTTACACTAATCCCAGGGATTCTATCGGTACTCTCTATATCTTTACTTGTCAAAGAGAAATATCATCAGGGTAATAAGAAAATGAAGTTTTCAAAGACATTTAAGGAGATGCCTTCTGATTTCAGGTTTTTTCTTTTATCTGTTGGGATATTTGGGATGGCTGATTTTGCTCCTACACTTATGGTTCTACGTGCCAGTACATCTCTTGCAGGCACCCTTGGAATCTTTGAGGCAGCAAGGTATGCGACTTTTTTTTATCTATTAAGAAATAGTGTATATGCTATTGCTTCTTACCCCATAGGTGCTTTAAGCAATAGATTTAAAAGGGCACGGTATCTGGCAACAGGTTATGGCGTTGCGGTAGTTGCCTTTCTTGGGTTTGCAATAGGAGTTCCATCAGTTAAATGGTTTATCTTTTGTTTTATCCTTTCAGGTATTTTCATCGCATGGGAAGATACGATAGAAGGGGTTGCTGTCCGGGACTATATTGGAGAAGAAAGTGCGAGTACTGCCTACGGGCTCTTAGGGGTTGTGAATGGAGCAGGGGACTTCTTTTCCAGTACAATAGTGGGATTACTCTGGATGGCTGTGGGTGCAAGATGGGGATTTCTCTATGCAGTTTTTATTGGACTTGCAGGAACCGTATTAATGTTCTTCACCCCTTCCAGGAAAGATAATTCCGGGACTATGCAGCGGAGGTAAACCAGTGTTTAGTTTTTATACATATCTTTACAAGCATCAGCATAACGGGAACCTCTATAAGTACACCAACCACTGTTGCAAGTGCTGCTCCAGAACCCAGTCCAAAAAGCATTGAAGCAGTTGCAATAGCCACCTCAAAGTGATTGGATGCACCTATCATAGAAGCAGGAGCAGCATCCTCGTAAGAAAGTTTTAATGTTCTTGCCAGTCCATATCCAATCCAGAATATCAAATTGGTCTGTATGAACAGCGGTATTGCGATCCAGATTATCGTTAAAGGATTGGCAATAATGACATCGCCCTTAAAAGAAAATAAAAGAACCAGTGTTAATAAAAGGGCAGACATTGTTATCGGAGTAAGAAAGTGAAGAAACTTTTCTTTAAACCATTTCTCTCCACGTTTTTCAATTATTAATCTACGAGAGAAATGTCCTGCTACAAGTGGTAAGGCTACATATATACTTACCGAAAGAAGCATTGCCTGCCAGGGAACAGGAAGTTTTCCTACACCTAACAGAAAACCACCTAAAGGACCATAAAGAATTAACATTGAGAGTGAGTTTATTGCTACCATAACAAGTGTAAGTCCATCATTTCCTCTTGCGAGATAACCCCATACAAGCACCATAGCAGTACAGGGAGCGATTCCTAAAAGTATTGCTCCTGCAAAATAACTTCTCCAGAGAGGAATAGCAAGCATCTTGACCCCATCTTTCAGCACAACGGTACCTTCTCCATAGGTTGCGCCAACCACAATGTCCAGTCCAAACGGCATCTTCACATAATCCAGAGCAGATATTCCTATAAAGTGTTTGAATATAACTCCTAAGAAAATATAAGCAATAGCATACATTGTGAATGGCTTTATAGCCCAGTTTACTATCAAAGTAAGAATTACTGGTTTTCCGCTTTTACTCGCTTTAACTACCTTTGCAAAGTCAATTTTTACCATAATAGGATACATCATAAGAAAAAGACAGATTGCTATGGGAATGGAAATGACTGGAGTATCATTCACATATATTGCCAGACCATCTAAAAATTTTGCAAGCCCAGGGTAGACCCTGCCTAATATAATACCACCGGCTATACATAAAAATACCCAAAAAGTAAGGTATCCCTCAAATAAGGAAAGTTTTCTTTCAGACATCTTTCTCCTTTCTACTAGATAGAGTATATCCTGTTTTTTCTACTATTTCTGCAACCTTTTTCGCATCTATTCTTTCAGGAACATATATACTTTTTTTTCTCAAACTTACAACAATATCTATCCCTTCCTTACTGAATGCTTGTTTTATCGTTTTCTCACAATGGGTACACTTCATATCTGGCACACTGAAGGTATTCATATTTCTCCCCTTTTTTTTAATATGGAAGGTCCTGAGTATCAAAGTCAGAAGCAGGATGGATGATATAATTTTTAACAATGGAGGTAAGAGTTTACTTTGATGAATGTGTATCATACCACCTGATTGAAATATCCAGAGATAGTCAATTACTAAACCAAAGACAACTGCCCACAAGATTATTGAAAGCAGATAAATAAAGAAATTCCTTTTACCAAGTTTACCTAAAACAAACATAAGTGTTGCTGAATTTGTTGCTGGACCTGTAAAAAGGAATATAAGACCTGCACCAGGAGACATACCTTTTGCTATAAGGGAGGCAGCTATTGGAATAGAGCCAGTTGCACACACATAAAGCGGAATACCAATAAGCAGCATTAGTGGATAAGAGTATGACTGACTTCCAAGATATTTTGATATAATATCTTCCGGGGCAAATGTAGAGATTATTCCACCAATTATTATACCTAACAGAATCCACTTTCCTGTGTCTTCAACCAGTTCAACAAAACCATATCTGAATGTGCCCTTTACTTTTTCATATATAGAATGTGTATGTATCTCTTCTTTTTCACAGATATTACAGGCATAATTGTTTTTACTTTCATAGATTTTCTTCTTGTTGCTAAATTTATTTACAATCGTCCCGGCAAAAAGGCCTGAAAAGACAGCACAGACAGGTCTTATAATTGCAAATACCCATCCAAGGAGAGAATATGTGGCAAGAATTGAGTCAACACCTGTGGTTGGGGTAGATATCAAAAAAGAAACTGTTGCACCGTCACTCGCTCCTTGTTTTTTTATATGGGTCGCAACAGGGATGACACTGCAGGAACAAAGTGGCAATGGGACGCCAATTAGTGTGGCTTTGAAAATGGATAAAAAACTTGAAGGAGAAAGGTGGTAATAAATCCGCTCTTTAGGAATTAAAATCTTCAATATCCCTGCAATCAAAAACCCAAAGAGCAGATAAGGACTCATCTCATTAAAGAGATGGATTGTATCAGTTAAAAATCGGATAAACATATTTATTATTCTCTTTTCATAGGTATAAGAAGAACAGGAACAGGAGACATTCTTGCTATCTGATAACTTACACTGCCAACAAATATATCATAAACAAAACCTCTTCCCTGACTACCCATTAATACCTGACTTATATTTTTTTCCTTTATTATTTTAAGTATTTCTAAGACAGGGATACCATAAACTACTTCTATATCTACATCCTTTACATCTTTAAGTTTAGACCTCATCTTTTCCAGTCGTTCTCTGTCTATTCTATTGAACTCCTCAAGTTTATAGTCAAGGTGTGGACTGATTTTTGAGTTATCCTGAACATGCAATAAGGTAATCTTTTCTGTACCTGTCTTTGCCAATTCTTCAAGAAAGGTAAATGCAAGGTCAGCATTCTGTGAAAAGTCGGTTGGGAAGAGTATATGCCTATTTATATTCCAGCTTTCACATTGCAGGCAGGCCCCTTTTTTATCCTTCTTGAGCCGCATAATAAGGACCGGCTTAACTGCATTATGTATGATATTAGTGGCAACCCCACCAAGGAAAATTTCTCCTGCGAGAGAATGTCCGTGAGAACCAATCACTATTAAAGAGCAGTTCTGTTCCTTTACTATCCTGTTAACTTCTGTATGGACTGTGCCAACTGCTATCTCCACAGTTACAGTAAATCCCTGTTTTTCAAGGGTCTCTTTCTGTTTTTCCATAGCGGACTTAAGAATTTCTGCATCCTGAGCAATAAGATAAGAAGCCGCTTCCCTTGCCTTTATACACTGGACAAGTACACATTCCTTTGTTCCTACCTTGCGAAGTTCCCCGATATAATTCACAATAACTTCAGAAGCAGAAGATAGGTCAGTCGCCACAAGTACCTTCTCAAACATTTTTCCTCCTTGGCTGGTATTTTACCATCCTTAGTAAATATTATACACTCCAGAACATATATAGACCTGCCAGAATGACAAGTAAACCGCAGATTTTCTTAATTATTCCACCAACCATGCTTCTTTCATTCATTTTAACACATTTTTCCACAAATTCAACAGAAGTTCCAGCAATTACACTAACAGAACAGTGGCCTGCTGCATATATCAGGATAAGTAATATTCCATATAAGAATTGTGTTCCAGAAACCTTAAAAATAATAGCCAGTATAGGTGCCATATAAGCAAAGGTGCAGGGACCAATAGCAATACCAAATATAAGCCCGAGCAAGAAAGCAGTAAATATATCACTTTTTTGTTTTAATACCGGCTGATTTATTCCTTTAAATCCAGGGATTTTTATAAGTTCAAGCAAATAAAGTCCTAATATTAATAAAACAGAAGCAACTATATAATTACCTAATTTGCCAATATCTCCTACCATCCTCCCTAAAAATGAGGTGATAATACCTACTATGGCAATAGTAAGGAATATGCCGAGGGAGAATATAAGGGAAAGTTTGAGTGCCTTATTGGTGGAACTCACTCCCTGTTGTGTTATAAAACCCACAATAAGCGGGATGCTCACAAGATGGCAGGGACTTAAAATAATGCTTAATATACCCCATAAAAAAGATGCAACAATAGATATTAAAGGGTTTCCTTCAACTGCCCGGGTTAAAAAAGCAAAAATGTTTTGCATATTTATTTGTTATTATCAGGATTTTCTTTTTTCTTAAACTCGTATCCAAGGGATTTCCACTGTGCGAGTATATCATCTTTTGGGAAAAATCCTATATGCCTTGCAATCTCTTTACCTTCCTCGTCAAAAAATATCTGTGTAGGAATAGCCCTTATGCCATATTTTTCGGCAATCCCGGGGTTCTCATATATATCAATAAACTTTACAACCATCTGTCCTGAATATTCTTTTTTTAATTCAGCAATAATGGGTTTCATCATCTTGCAGGGGATACAACTTTCAGAGCCGAATTCAACAAAATGCGGGCGTCTTTCCGAAACAACAGATTCTGTAGAGATAGAACTTTCCGCTTGTTTCATTACTTTACTGTTTTTACCCTGTTTAGCAATAAATATAAGCATAACAAGAAATACGATAATACCTATAACAATTTTATCTGTTGGGACCTTTTTTTTATAATTTGTTTTCTTTTTGTTTTGTGCCATAAAATCCTCCTATCTTACAAAAGTTTTTTAATCTCTTCCACTGATAATATCTTTCCTGCACTTTTTACAACACCATCTATTACAAGGGCAGGTACTAGCATAATTTTATATCTCATTATCTCCTTTATATCTGTCACCTTTACTATTTCTGCATCTATTCCAAGTTCCTTTACGGCTGCTTCTGCATTCGCAGTTAGCGCTTTACATTTTGGACATCCGGTTCCCAGTATTTCTATCTTCATTCTCTTCTATCCTCACTATTTTTTGTTTAGTTCATTCAGTTTTTTCTCAATTTCATTACGTGCCTGGACAAGTATCTTTTTATTTTTAATAAAATCTCTTACAACCTGTTTATCAG
>JAMWBP010000029.1:962-6948 GCA_023819365.1 Candidatus Omnitrophota bacterium | reverse complement strand
AGCAATAGAATCCCTGCCTCCAAAATACAGGTCTGTTTTTGTACTGCATGATATTGAAGGGTTACCTATTGCAGAAGTTTCAAACATCCTGTCTATATCTAAGGGTGCGGTCAAGACAAGAGCACATAGAAGCAGATTGTATCTTAGGGAAAAACTTTCTGAATATTTCAAAGAAGGAGAAAAAGACCCCAAAAATTTTATAAGGATATAAAATGGACAGACCCTTTAACTGTGAAGAAATTTTTGAAGTCCTGTCAGGATACATAGATAGGGAAATAGATACTTTTATGAGAGAAATTTTAGAAGAGCATCTAAAAGAATGTGAGAGGTGTTTTTCTCTACTTCATACACTTGAAAAGACCATTGCTATCTCCAGACAAGCAAACAGGAGAAAAAGGGTTCCTAGAAAAGTAATTAACAGGATATACTACGAGATAAGAATAAGATACCAGAGGTAGAAAATGGAAGAGAAACTTATCATTATTGGGGGAGGACCTGCTGGTATGACAGCAGGTATATACGCATTACGGGCAGGAATAAAAACAACTATTATTGAAAAATCATTTCCTGGCGGCAATATGCTTCTTACAGAAAAGATAGACAATTATCCTGGATTTCCTGAAGGTATTTCTGGTATAGAACTGGCAGAGAGGATGAGGCAGCAGTATCTGAAGTTTGGTGGAGAGATAGTAAATGGAGAGGTTATGGATATATCTTTTGAAGGAAACAAAAAGATTATCAGGATGGCGGATGGCAGAGAGATAAAAACAGTTGCTGTCATAATAGCAAGTGGCTCTTCCAGAAAAAAACTTGGCGTTAAAGGGGAAGATGAGTATACAGGGAAAGGTATCTCTTTCTGTGCTATATGTGATGGGGCTTTCTTTAAAGGGAAAAAAGTTGCTGTAATAGGTGGTGGAAACTCTGCACTTGAAGAGGCGATGTATCTCACAAGGTATGCAGCAAGTTGTTTTCTCATACACAGAAGAGACAGTTTTAGAGCATCCGTATATCTCCAGGAAGAACTTAAAAAATATCCTGTAACCACTCTCCTTTCAAGAACAGTCCTTAAGATAGAAGGTGATGGGAAAAAGGTAATTGCACTTGTACTTGAGAATAGAAATACAGGAGAAATAGAAACAATAAATGTTGATGGTATATTTATATCTGTTGGACAGAAGCCCAATGTTGAGTTTATTGACGGCAAGGTAGAACAGAACCCTTCCGGCTATATAATAACTGACTATAAAATGCAGACATCTGTTAAGGGCATCTTTGCCTGTGGGGATGTAATAAGAAAGTCCCTCTATCAGGTGATTACCGCTTGCAGTGAAGGTGCTATCGCCGCATCTTCTGCTGAAATATATCTTTCCAGTAAAGATAGTGATATCATATAACGCTTTTACCTTCTGCAAAAAGCCCCTAATATTTTCAATCTTATGTTATAATAAATCGGGGATAAAAATGATAACAAAGGTTGTGGTTGATTCGGCAAATCCTGTGAACTATACAAGGGTTTATAAATCCATACTAAAAGCACTGGAACACTTCGGAATATATTACCAACTGATTGACCTTTCTAAAAGCAGGATTTCATCAGAGGAACTTAAAGATACGCACCTTCTCATACTTGCACAGGAAGGGATAGGTAAGTCATTGAGCGATGATGAGGCAACTGATATATTTAAAATGGCCTCACAGGGTATGGGACTTTTGGTTTTTGATGGCTATCTTGAGTGGTATCCTAAAGGATTTTTAAAATCCCTTAATCTTAACAATATCAACACAAAAAAGAAATCTTTTTTAAAAGTCATTCCTGAAACACCGCTTTCTGTAAATACCATCTCACATGAAATTGTCCTTAAAAGAGATGTACTTTCCTGCTCCGTAGAAGTTAACCTTGAGTGGAGCCCTTTTTTATTTGATGAAAAAGATACTATATCAGGCATTTACAGGCGTTTAGGAAAGGGAAAGGTTGTTGTTTTTCTCCTCTCTGCATCTGTCTGGCAGGACGAATGTTTAGGATTTACAGAAGGACTGGATGGTGTCTTTAGAAATAGTATTATCTGGTCAGCAAAAAAACCATATATTACAAAAATGATGCTTCCCTTCATCACAGCAAGGATAGATGATGTATCATTTTCAGGAAACCCTGTGGCAAAGTATAAAGAGACCGTGGGTAATCTTTTTTACCTTGATATACTCAACAGATACGGGTTTACTCCAAATGCAGGACTTTTTATTGATGATATAAACAACGAGGATGTAAAAGGGCTACGGATAAAACACTATGATGGACTTGCGGAGTTTTCCCCACACGCCTTTTCAGACCCAAACAATATAAACGAGCATCCCATATATATGAAACACACAGGTGAAGAGTTCTCTTTAGAAGAGTTAAAGATGAACTTTGAAAGGGTAGATAAAAAGTTTGGTGAGTGGGGAATAAGTCCTTCCCTTACAGTAAATGCACACTTTGGAGAGATTGGACTGAGAGCACTTCCATTTCTTAAGGCAAGAGGAGAGAGATACCTTATGAATCCTATAAGGATAGGGAAATTATGGGATGACCCCTCTTCACATCAGTGGGATGTTGCCCCTTACGGGAAACCTGCATTTTCATTAGGTTATATTCCAGAAGACAACTCTTTCTTTAATGTTGTATCACATCCGGGAAAGATGGACTCGTCCTCCCCTGACTTTGACTTCTTATGTGGATGCACAACCTTCTGGAATGAGAGCCCTGGACCAGACACTAAAAAAGCAATATCAAGAGGCGCATTCCATATACTCAGGGGACTGGAAAATGGATTTTTTGGCTGTCTTATGACCCATGAACAGAGAATCTCACACCTTACACCAGAGCAATGGGAGGAGATAATAAAGGGAATTTCCGCAGAGATAAAAAAAGTTCCACATATATTCAAAAATTATGACTACATAAGCAGATATGCTGAAAACAGAACCTTTTACAGGATAGAAAGTGCAGATTATAAAGACGGTATATCTATACATCTAAAAGGAAGAAACACAATGCCTCAGTATCTATATCTTTTTACAGATGAAGGAGAAAAAGTTGTTGAAAGGTTTCTTGAGGTACCTGAGTTTGAAAATTCAGTTTTGCTTCAATTTTCAGTTTAGGAGAAAAATTTGGATTTTAGGGGGTAAAGGAGTAAAATAAAAATATGGAAAGAAGGGGAGAGATAGAAAGAAAGACAAAGGAGACAGATATATCCATTGAGATAAACCTTGATGGAGAAGGTGAAAGTGATATATCAACAGGGATTGGATTCCTTGACCATATGCTTACACTCCTTTCAAGGTTTTCCGGTATAGATATGAAGATAAAGGCGAAAGGGGATACTTATGTTGATACCCACCATACAGTAGAAGATACAGGGATATGCCTCGGAGAAGCGATAAAAAAGGCATTGGGAGAAAAGAAAGGGATAAAGAGGTTCGGGTTTGCTTCTGTTCCAATGGATGAAGTACTTGTCAATACATCACTTGACATATCAGGAAGGCCGCTTCTTGTTTTTAATATCCCCGGTGTAAAAGGGAGGGAAGGGAGTTTTGAAACAGAGGATGCAAAAGAGTTCCTTAAAGGGCTTACAACACATTCCGGGATAACACTCCATATCAACCTTATCTATGGGGATAACCTACACCACATCAATGAAGCAATATTTAAGTCCATCGGCCTTGCACTGAAAGAGGCGGTTAAGATAGAAGGTAAAGGTATCCCTTCCACAAAAGGGTCTCTTGACTGAAATGGTATGAAACAGATTCTTTTTAAGTTTCTTGAATACCTTCAACATCAAAAAAATTATTCATTCCATACTATCAGGGCTTACCAAACTGATATACTGCAGTTCATCCTGTCTTTAAGAAAAAAGAAAAAGAGGGACTTTAAAGAGGTTGACTACACGGACTTTCTTGATTTTATCGCATCTTTAAAGGCAGAAAAAAGTTATACAGAAAAGAGTATATCCAGAAAGGTGGCAAGTATTAAGGCATTCTTTAAATTTCTTTCAAGTAGAAAGTTTATCAGGAGCAACCCAGCACTCCTTCTTCTCACCCCTAAGGTCCCTGAAAAACTACCTTCATTTCTTTCAGAAGAAGAGGTTGTAAAAATCATTGAAACACCAAAAGGGAACTCCTGGCAGGTATTAAGAGACAGGGCAATCCTTGAACTTTTATATTCCACAGGAATACGTGTGGGAGAACTTACATCCCTTACAATAAAAGACATAAATCTCTTGGAAGAAACTATAAAGGTAAAGGGGAAAGGAAAGAAGGAAAGGATTGTCCCTGTTGGTATGCCTGCAATGAAGGCACTTACTCAATACCTTGAGGTCAAGCCATCCGGAAAGACAGAGATTATCTTCCTTAACAAATACGGAAAACCACTTACAGAAAGAAGTGTGGAGCGGATTGTAGTAAAATATGCTAAAAAGGCAGGGATAGTGAAAAAAGTTACACCACATACATTCAGACATTCCTTTGCCACGCATATGCTTGAAAGAGGTGCTGACCTGCGGACAGTCCAGGAACTATTAGGACATGAAAGGATTACCACAACACAGATATACACACACCTTACATTAGAGAAGTTAAGAGAGTTTTACAACAAAGCCCACCCGCGTGCATAGTAATTAACGGACAATCAAAACTATTCCCCATACATAAAGTTTAGGAATAACAAATTCTATAGTATTGTTCACTTTCTTAAATCCAATCTTCTTAATTTCACCTATCTCATCTCCATCCGCATCTATATAATAAATATCCTTTATTTGTTCTGGTTGTTTAAAGGTAATTTCCATTTTTAAATTTTCTCTCTCTTTTATTTCACTTCTATCCCAGCAGATAGAATCCTCCTTGACATTTATAAGGTGGATTATATAAAAGTTATCTTTGTTATTCCTATAGGTTAATTCCTTACATAACTTTATAAATTCACCTTCAATATTTACATTAATATTATCAGTTTCTACCAGGTCTGGTGAGTAAAGAAGATTACCGTAAAATAACGAAAAGATGGTATAATAAGGTGGAGCATTATAATAAACTCCCAGACCACTTCCATGTGCTAAAGCCCATAATGTTTTAATTTGTTCGGGCATTAGACCGGTTACAGCACCACTGTTATATACCACAAAAAAATTTGTCTTAGGATAGATTCCCCTTAAATTTTTATATGTCTTAACCAATTCCAAGAACGTTTGAGGATATATAGAACTCTTTTTAACTAATGGTTTTCCAGGTATTTCTATACACCATCCAGAAAGTAAATTTGCCGCCTCTTTATATGTAGCAAGTTCGGGGCTTATCGGAGGAAATGGATATCCATCGTGAAGTCCCATGTTGCCTATAAAGGCAAAATTTTTCCCTGTTTGTTTTTGCATCTTTTTAAGAAAGTTATACATTACTTTATCTGGAGAAAAATTTGTAATCGGTTTGCCATCTTTATTCTTTCCAAAAGATGTAGCTTCGGCTATCCATGAAAAACTATCAAAAAAGAAACCATCCCAACCAAACATAGAAATACTTTTCTTCATCTCACTAATATAAAGAGAGCTGATATCTAATAAATTTGCTTCATATCCCCATTCAGGATTATAAAATGCTATTGGTTTACCTTCTGGAAATCTCTTTTCAATATTAAAATAAAATGGGATACTATAGCGTTTTCCATCATTTAGGATAGAAAGTGGACCATATATTACATATTTATCACTGCAAATTTCATCATAACCAATAAGTTTAATACCTTTTTTATGAAGAAGTTCTCCAAGCAGTCTAATTTTTTCTACTGATACTTCAACATGAGACAATGGTCTTGAACGTATATAGACATCTGTTTTGGGAACTATTACTCCCCATGCTGGATACCAATCAGCCAATTGGACTAAATTTATTCCTCTATGTGTTATATCATCAACAATTTTCCCAAGTTTTTCTTTTGATATTTCAGGTCTTACAACTT
>JAMWBP010000029.1:665-952 GCA_023819365.1 Candidatus Omnitrophota bacterium | reverse complement strand
ATTGCTTTACTCCAATCAGGCAGAACTTCAAAAAATGTATCTTTCTTAATCTTTCTTCCATTTTCTAAGTAAGCAACAATAGAGACCTTATGACCAAATTTATCTATATTTGAAAGAATAACCTTTTGAGAATTTGTTTTTTCTTCTGGTTTTAAATTAACCATTTTTTTAAAAATAATTCTGGGTTGTTGAATGCCACTCTGATGATAAAGTACTACTTCAATTTTTTTTTCATCCAATGTATTATTTGTTATAGAAAATATAACATCAATTGGCTCTTTTGGTTT
>JAMWBP010000029.1:0-655 GCA_023819365.1 Candidatus Omnitrophota bacterium | reverse complement strand
TTAAGTTCACAGTGATATCTTCTTCTTTTGTAACTTCTGTTATCTTTTTTCTATCTTCTCCTTGGATCTTTTTAAAATTAGAATAAAATTTGACCTCAGTAATAGCTGGAAAATATATACCTGAAAATGTATCTTCAATCGTCCATTTAAGATATCTTAAACTGATAGGTTCAAATCGGTCTACTTTAGCATCACCTTTATAATTCACTACATTTAAAATGGTCTTATAAGATATACCATCTAAAGAACATTCCCATTTATAATGAGAAGGACTACGAGGTGATGGATTATCAAATGTGAAATTTTTCCCTTGCTGCCAGAATATTTGAGATATCTCTATTGGTTTACCAAAATCAAAAATTATCTCAGCCGGAAGTTTAGCAGCAGCCCACCAATGATTTGGACTATCTTCTAATCTTCCATCTATTAGTGCTTCTACCTTGCTATTATATAAAGATGGGGTAGTTGTTGATACCTTTACAGGTAATACCTGATGTTGTTCTAATCCGGAAGTTTGTTCTTCTTTAAAAGTTATAAATATATTATCAAACGATACATCTGCTCCATTTCCTGCATATAATCCAATCGCTCCTTGGGAAGGTATATCCTCAGGTAAAACAATTTCTTTTTTATAAATATTGTTAATTTCAACAAC
>JAMWBP010000028.1 GCA_023819365.1 Candidatus Omnitrophota bacterium | reverse complement strand
TTTACAAGGACCGCTGCATGAAGGAATGATGTTACAGGTGTTGGTGCAACTGAAGCATCGGGGAGCCAGGTATGAAACGGGAATGTGGCTGATTTTGTCAAAATTCCAATGAAAATAAGGGCGAAGACAAAAGGTGGCACATTATGGTTTATTATCCGTGATATACTCATAGAGCCCGTAGTTAGATATATATAAGCAAATCCCAGAAGCATAAATCCTGCACCTGCACTGGTTATAAGAAATGCCTTGTCTGCTTTTAATAGATGTTCATCAGCCCTGTAAAAGCCAATGAGTTTCCATGAACATAGGCCTGCCAGTTCCCAGAACATATAAAGGGAGGTAAGATTGTCTGAAAAGACAACCCCCATCATACTTCCAACAAAAACAAGCCCCCAGAAGGAAAACTTCTGCTGTTCAGCGTATCCTTCTTCTGCGAAATAACCTGTTGCAAAAAGATAGATAAATACACCGATAAATACAGAAGTTATTCCAAATATGAAACTTAATGGGTCAGCAATAAAGAAAATGTTTTTTACAGGATAGTATATAAACCTTAAAGAAAATATTATCTTTGCAATAAAACCATATAGAGCCAGTTGTATTATAAGAAAAAGGAGACCTGCTTTAATGGCAAATCTGGCAGGTAAAAGTTTTACCACAAGTGCTGATAAAAACGGAACTGCAAGTATCCATAGCAGAATATTATTCGGTTCCATATTATTTATCTTTCCTTTTTCTCATCACTTATAAACGCAATCCTTCTGCATTTCGGGCATACGATTTTAAGCATATCTGTCCTCTGTATAGGAGAAACAACCTTCTCTTCAAAATCGGTTTTTATCTTAAGTGTCTCTGTAAGTTGTGTAAGAAGAACTGGCTGAGCAAATCCTAAATTCCCAATACGTTTTAATACCCATTGGAGGTGTTTTTCCGAACCTATAATAGTTCCACAGTACTGACAGACAATAAGTTTATGCTCAATTGAGTCCAAAGTATCTTTTTCATTAAAATATGCAATGTCAAACTTTGTTGTAAGTTTTATCCCTTCTTTTGTTATACAGTTTCTTTCACACTCACCACAGAAAATACACTGTGATGGATGTTGTATAAGTATCCTTGTTGCAGTATGGTTTTCAATTTTATCCACCATTTCAATCGCTTTTGCAGGGCATACCTGAAAACAGGCACCACACCCTACACAGATATCTCTATTATATTCTGGTTTTCCCCTGTATCTTAAAGGAGGTATATGAAGTTTATAGGGAAAGTCCGTTGTATATGGTTTTGAAAAAATTCCCTTAACCGCCTCTTTAAGTTCTCTTATTTTTGGTTTCTTCACACGCATTTTATATCTCTTTTCTAATCTTTTCTGTCTTTTCTTTTGATTTTTCTACAAGATACTTGAAGTTATGGAGTTTTTTCTTCTTTTCTACATCATATACAGCCACTCTTTCAGTACAGCAGTAGCAGGGGTCAACTCCTGCTAAAATTATTGCCACATCTGCTATTGTCTGGCCTATACAACTTGCCTTAAATGTTGGTATGTTGACATAACTTGGTGCCCGTATCTTATGTCTTGTAGGTCTATTTGTTCCATCGCTTCTAATATAGTGGAAACACTCCCCCCTTGGTGCCTCATGTCTTCCTATTCCTTCTCCGGAAGGCACTTCTCTTACCTCTGCCTGAATCTCCCCTTTCTTTCCTTCAATTGCATCAAGGCACTGACTTATAATTTTCATTGACTCAAAACATTCCAGTAATCTAACTACTGCCTTGTCAAATACATCACCATTTTCTGTTGTAATAACCTTCCATTCAACAAGTGGATATGCAGCATAAGGGTCATCCTTTCTAACATCTATATCAACACCACTTGCTCTTGCAACAGGACCTACCGCCCCAAAGTTTTTAATATGTTCCTTTGTAAGAACCCCAACTCCTTTAAGCCGTGCTGCAAGGACAGGGTCATCTAGCACTGCCCCTGTAAGCATCTCTATCTTCCCTTTAAGTTCCCCAAGCACCTTTCTTATCTTTGGGATATCTTCATTCTCTATATCTCTACGCACCCCACCAATCTTAAACATTGCATAGTGGTTCCTATTACCAGTTATAATTTCAAAGATGTCCAGTACTGGCTCTCTATATTTCCAAGCCCACATAAACACTGTATTATAGCCAAGGAAATGTCCTGCAAGTCCTACCCATAGGAGATGGCTGTGCAACCGTTCCAGTTCCCCTATAATACTTCTTATATACCTTGCCCTTTCAGGAACTGTTATTCCAAGCAGGTCTTCAATAGCATTACAATACGCAAAAGGATGTGATGTTGAACATATACCGCATATCCTTTCAACAAGAAATGTCACCTGGTCCCAGTGTTTACTTTCAGATAGTTTTTCTATACCTCTGTGGTTATAGCCCGCCTGCCATTCCACATCCACAACCTTTTCTCCTTCACAGTAAAGAGCAAAAAACTCTGGCTCTTCAAGAAGCGGATGGTATGGGCCTATTGGCACTACTACCTTTTTTGTGTTTTGTTGTTTATTGTTCATATGTCTCTTTCCTCAATGGATAGTTCCCCTTTTCCCAGTCATCCCGTAGTAAAAAGTGTTCAAGTTGGGGATGGCCTGTAAAGTTTATCCCTAGTAGTTCCCACATTTCTCTTTCAATATATGATATACCGGGAATGATATCTGTCAGTGATTCAATTTCAGGTTTTTCTTTATCAAGGTATGTCCTTATTGAAACAACAGTTCCTTCTTTATCAAATCCGAAGTGGTAGAGGACTTCAAAACTATCAAAATTTTCTATCCCTGAGGCAATTATGTATCTTGCGTTAAGGTCTTTAAAGATAATTTTTGTGCAATCTTTTATATCTTTTTTCTCAATCGTAAGATAAATCCGTCTGTTGTTGTGTATTTTTATCTCTTTTATTCTATCTCCAAGGTTCTCTTTCAAAATTCCGATGATGTCTTTCATTTAAGTTTCTCCAGAACTTTCACTATACCTGCAATCATTGCCTCTGGCTTTGGTGGACAACCAGGGATATAAACATCAACAGGTATAATTTTATCAAGTGGTCCTCCCATCTGGTAACCATCTCTAAACATACCTCCTGAACAGGCACAACTCCCGATTGCTACCACCACACAGGGCTTTGCTGTCTGTTTATAGACCTCCTTCACTCTCTCAACACACTTTTTGTTCACTATGCCAGTGCATAAAAGCACATCTGCATGTCGTGGGCTTCCCACAAGCACCATACCAAACCTTTCAATATCAAATTTAGGGGTGAGACAGTCAAGAATCTCTATATCACAGTTATTACAGGAGCCCCCTGACACATGGTAGACCCATAATGACTTTTTCAGTGCCTTTATTTTAATATTCATCTTTTTCACCACCCTACAATTGCTAAAAGTATCCCTGCAAATCCCAACAAAGTAAGCCATCCCCAGAATAGACGTAATGTCTGGTCTATCCTTAACCTGGGATTGGTATTTCTTATAAGTATAAAAAGAACAAGTATAAGGATATACTTCAGTATCCCACTGATAATTCCTGTAATAGAAGATAAACTAAAGCCACCTAAATACAAAGATATAAGAAACAAAGGACCTGCAATAAAAAGTATTGCTTTTGTAAGTTTGAATAGTCCAAGCAATATACCTGAATACTCAATAAGTGAACCACCTGCTATTTCTCCTTCTGCCTCTGCAAGGTCAAACGGGACAAGCCCAAGTTTTCCCTGTAGTGCCAGGACTCCTATAATGAAACCAATTACACCTGAAAAAGACCCAAGTATCATCCCGTTTTGTTGCTGGAACTGGATAATACTTCCTAATGATGTCGTTGTTCCACTTTTTATAGCAGATATAACAAGAGCACAGATAAATGGTAGTTCATAGCCAAGTAGAAGTTTCATCTCCCTGCTTATACCTACTGCTGCTAAAACATTACCGGAGGCACTACCACCAAGTATGATTGCAATTGAAGGCACGGCAAGGAGATAAAGAACAATAATTGCATCCGCTGGAAAACCTGTATCTGTTCTGGATATAAAAAGTATTATTGTCCCTGCTATGGTGGTAGCAATAAGGCCCAATACAGGAGATGCAACAAACATAAAGGCATTCGCCTTTTCAGGAATTAATGTCTCCTTACCTATAAGTTTTATAAAGTCAGCAAAATTCTGGTACCAGGGAGGGCCTACACGGAACTGTAGACGTGCTGTCAGTTTTCTGTCTATCCACATAGCAAGCATACCGCATATACTAAAAGACAGAAACACCATAACAAAAGACAGAAATATATACAGAGCACTCATTTTTTTATTCCATATGTATGTAACCAGTTAAAAACCCTTACCAGTATATGGTCTCCTATGGGATAAAGATTTGTTTTATCTTTAATTTCCTCTTCTTCTATATAACTTAATGCTCCGTTTGTACAGGTCTTTACACAAAGTGGCTCTTCTCCTTCCTTTAGCCGTCCTATACAAACATCGCACCTGCTTACAACTCGTGGTATCAGTTCCTGTAATATTGTGCCGAAAGGACAGGCAAGAGAACAGGTTTTGCAGGAAATACAGATAACTTTTGAACGTTTAACTATACCTTGTTCTCTTTTTAGCGCACCTGTAGGACAACTATTCACACAGGGATAGTCCTCACACCTTCTACAGGCAAAAAGAAATGCAATCTCTTCCCTTAATGAGGTAATGCCATTGTTTTCTGGATGCATCTTATAACTGCATCTAATCCCCTCGTCCTTTATACTCAAAAATCTGTCATAATCAACAAAAAGTTTTTTCATACCCATATATTCGGCTTATCTTTAATCTGGTCATATGTAAAAACTGGACCATCCTTACATACAAACACGTCCCCTATGAGACAGTGTCTACAGTGTCCAACAGCACAATACATCTTCCTTTCCATAGATAGATATATCTGTGCCTCTTTATAACCAATCTCTAAAAGTTTTAGTGTTGTAAACTTCATCATTATAGGTGGACCACAGACAACTGCAACAGAGTTTTTTATATCAATATCAAGTCCATCAAGTGTCTTTGTTACAACTCCTTCACCATACTTCCATGACTCATCCTTTTTATCAACTGTTATCCTGAAACAGAGCGGATACTTTTCACAAAGATTATGCCACTTATCAAGTATCATATCCTTGTATATATAGTCAGCAGGTGTTCTTGCTCCGCAGCAGAAAACAATCCTTTTATAGTTGCTGATGGTCTCTATTAGTGCAAGAAATAGTGCCCTCAGTGGTGCAAGTCCAACTCCCCCACCTACAAGAAGTATCTCTTTTCCTTTGTAGTGGTCCAAGGGATATGGCTTTCCGTAAGGACCACGGACACCCACTATATCTCCTTTTTTAAGTTTGTGTATGGCATCTGTAACTCTCCCTACCCTCATAACAGTAAACTCAAGTTTTTCTTTATCATATGGAGAAGATGAAGGTGTAAAAGGTGCTTCTCCTACACCAGGAATAGTTAAAGAAGCAAACTGCCCTGCAAGAAATGAAAACCCGTTTTCTGGTTTAACAACAACTGTTTTTATAGTAGGGGACTCGGTTATCACATCCATTACCTCACACCGTATCGGTCTGTATATATTTTCCATCATCTAATTGCTGTTTTTTCTCTCAAAACTTCTGTTAATATCTTTCTTTTATCAATCTTGCCAGCACAACCATCAATACATCTCCCACAGCCGGTACAACCTGTCTTTCCATAGTTTTCCACAAGGTACCAGTACTTACACAAAAGCCGGTTTGCATACCTATCATAAAGTGTTGGTCTGGGAGAGACCCCTGCTGCCATCCGTGCATATCCCGGAAAAAGGCAACTATCCCATACCTTTACCTTTTTCATTGTTTCCTGGCTTCCTGTATCTTCAATTAGAAAACATACACAGGAAGGGCAGTTATTTGTACAACTACCGCACTGCACGCAGTTTTCTATATCCTTTGGGAGTTTCCAGAGTTCTGTGTGATATGCACCTTTAAGTTTTGTAGTAATATCTACAAAATCAAATGCCCTGTTGGATTCCTTTATCATTGCAGATATCTTATTTCTGTTCTGTTCCCTCTTATTTATCTGTTCTCTGCTTGCTTGTAAAAACTTCTGGTCTTCACCTATAAAAGAACGACCTTTATCAGACCCAATATCCACAAGAACACCATCTTCAAAAATAGATATATTAAGGTCAAAACCATCGTAAGGATAGGGATGGATTCCGACAAGTTCACAGAAACAGGTGGGATAGGGAGAAAGACAGTCAGAACTTATAATAAGGGTTTTTTCTCTTCTATTGGTATAGTTAGGGTCTTTATAATCATCTCCCATAAAGACCCTGTCCATTATTTTCAAACCATTTATATCACAGGTAGTAACTCCCATAATAACTATCTCAGGGATTTCATCAACTTCAGGGAAAACCCGCTCTTTGAAAGGAGCAAAGAATATTTTGAGTGGTTCTACTGTTCGCACCCTGTTATATACAATATCTTTTTCTATATCAGGAGAGGCCCTGTTGTAAAATAATCTCCTTTCATATTCAAAAGGAGCAAAGATATTACATATTTCTGCCTTGCCTTTTATGAAACTATCCCAGTCCTTTTTTGTTATATATAATGTATCCATTTGTGATTATTTTCACAAACTCCTACAAAAAAATTTGTATATAGATTAAAACAGATTTTTATTTTTGTCAAATTTTTTTTAAGTTAAGATATCAGATAAAAATATTCCTGATACGTCAATACCTATCCCAATGTTGTTGGCAGTTTCTGCCGTTAACCAACACCTATCACAGCTCGGATTACGTACTAGTACTGGGATTATTGCAGAAACAGGAGAAGCAAGAGAAATTATGCATTTTGCCCTACTATTGAGCTATGGAGCTTCTGCTATCAATCCATACCTTGCATACGAGGTAATTGCGAGCATGGTAAAAGATGGGCAAATAGAATC
>JAMWBP010000027.1 GCA_023819365.1 Candidatus Omnitrophota bacterium | reverse complement strand
TACAATTGCAGGAAGAATTATTTGAGGTAGTGAGAAGGAAGAGGTTATATGAAAGAAAGAAATTGGAAAAAGAAGAGGTTTTCGTGTAGAAAAATTAATGAGGCAACGATACCCGTTTCATATAGAAAAATTAATAAAGCAACAGGATTCTCAATCCTGCAATTTCTGTAATCCTGTCAGGTTTATTTTTCTATCATATTATAATACCTGTTTAACATCCCAGTTCAATCCTTTTATTCCTATCCCCCTTGGGGAGAGAGTTAGGATGCGGATATGTAAAAAGGAAAGCATAACCCGGCCTTCTACAATATTTCTACATTGTCAAGGATGAACTCTCTGGATAAAGGGTCATCACTGCGGCGGATACAAATCTTTGCGTTTTTATAGACAGGGTCATCTTTTGTAAGTGAGTGGAAGGTAAAGTTTATGTTCTCTTCGTCCAGACAACTTAAAGGATTAACAGTGAGATTTATCTTAAGGAAAGCAGATACATTCTTCTCCTTCCTGAGTTTTTCAAGGACTTTTAAAAGGTTCTGGACAACTGATAATTCATGCATTTTATAAGAATAAATACAAGCAATTAATTCTATTCCTTATCAATATCTACAGTAGGTCTTGGTTTTGCAGGGTATATCTTCTCATCCCCCGGCTTTTCCCATACTTTTATACCTGAAATATCCGCTGCCTTAGCAAGGGCATGTGCTGCTGTTGGTGAATTAAGGAATAAAAAGACCAGGCATACAAGCGCCTTCATACCTATAGCAGAGAAACCTGTTTTTATAAGTGTGGCTAAAAGTACACTGCCTGTACCGAGTGTTACACACTTTGTGGATGCCTGAAGCCGACAGTATACATCTGGCATCCTCAAAAGTCCTAAACAACCAAGAAACACAAAACATAGCCCGATGGACATAAATATATAAAAGATAATGTCAATCATCTAAGTTCCTCCCTTCTAAAAACTTTGCAAGTGTAAGGGTGCTTACAAAACCTATGATAGACCAGGCAATAGCAATACTCATATACCATTCAGAACCGGTTGAAAGTGAGAGCAATACACAGAATATAATCATAATGATACCGAGTATGTCAATCCCGACCATCCTGTCAGCTGCCCTTGGTCCTCTGAATATCCTGTATACACACATAGCCACACATAAAGATAGAAAAGCAAATACCAGTATCATTCAAATACCTCCTTGAGAATCTTCTGTACTTTTCCGCATATCATCTCTTCTGCCTTTACAGGGTCAGTTGTAACAACATATATCCAGTGTACATAGAGAGAGTCCTCAGTTATATCCATAGTAAATGTTCCCGGTGCAAGTGTAATAGAGTTAGCCAGTATAATCCTTCCCAGCGGTGATTTGAGATAAAGGGGTATCTTAACAACGCCTGGTTTTATCGGCGGACCTGGGCTCAATATACGGTAAGCCATTACAAAATTTGCCTTTATCATCTGATATAGAAAGACAAAGAGAAACTTTATAAATGCAAGGTATCTTCTTGGTTGTAGTGTATGCTCCGGATGGTAAGGAAATTCTCTTCCATAAACGATTATTATAAAAAGAGAGACCAATATCCCTGTGATATAATTCCCCGGGTCATTGCTCCATGTAATAATCTTCCATATACCGAATAAAAGTATAAAAACAATTAAATGGTTCATCTATTCTCCCCTATTTTAATATCCATATAGGAAAAGTTTTCCATAACAGAGACGGCTTTATCCAGTGTCTTATCCTTTATTCCGGGGACAAGCAATATCCCTGATATAAATACAAGAAGTGCAAGGCATCCCATAGGGAAAAGAAGCATCTTTGGCGCCTCTTTTTTTACAGGGTTTTCAACTTTTTTATAATACACTGTCCTCTGTAGTTTAAGAAAATATCCCAATGTTATAACAGCCACAATGATACATAACACTGCTATTCCAGTATAACCTGCCTTGACTGCTGCTATTATAATGATAAGTTTACTCCAGAAGTTTCCCATAGGTGGTACTCCTGCAATGCCCAGCATACCTGTGCTTCCAAAAAGTGTTGTAGCAGGCATACTGTCATTTAATCCCTGCAATTGTTCTGCCTCTGTTGTTCCGTTTATATACTCAATAGCCCCTATATTCAAAAAAAGCAATGACTTTGAAAGTGCATGGGCAATAAAGTGCATAAGGACACCTAAACTTCCAAGGTATCCACCTATCCCAAGCCCTACGGCACAGTAGCCAACCTGACTTATCGTTGAATATGCATAAAGCCGTTTTATATTTTTCTGCCCGTATGCCATAAGTCCTCCGAAAACCATTGAAAGGGCACCAAAAAGTAAAAGCAGTATCCGTATCTGGGGCAGCACTATAAAGATATTAGCAGTAATACGTATGAGCACATAAAGACCGACTACCTTTATAAACATACCAGAAAGTATGGCTGATACAGGGGCAGGTGCCATAGAGTGGGCATCAGGAAGCCATGTATGAAACGGCACAAGGGCTGTTTTAAGGGCAAATCCAGAAAATAGAAGTCCTGCGATAAACCAGAGATGTACGGGAGAAAGTCCAGATGTCTCAGACATAAATGCAGGGATATTCAGTGTCCCTGTAAATCCATAGATAAGTGCAATGGCAAAAAGTATCATTGTGGATGCGATAAAACTCATAACTGTATATTTCATAGATGCTTCCAGTTCTTCTGCCCTGAGCCCAAAAGCCACAAGTATAAAGGATGCAATGGATGCAACCTCAAAGAAGACATAGATATTGAATATATCCATACTTATAAGGATACCATTCATACCTGCCAGCATAATCATAAAAAGAGTATAAAAATAGGGTGTCCAGGTATATTTCTTCATATATACGGTAGAGTACAGTATTACAAAAAACGCTATAATGTTGGTCATTATATGGAATATAGAAGAGAGAGGGTCCAGCATAAGAACTATACCTAATGGTCTTTCCCATCCACCTGCAAAGTATAGTATCTTTCCATTTGTAAATACATCTATACCCGAGATAATAGAAGCTATAGCAGATAGAAGCACAAAGGATATTGCTGCTACCCCTGCAAGTTTTTCATCCTTCTTATAGAGAAGGGCTATCAGAAAGGCAGCCCCTAAATATATTGCCACAGGTAGAATAATAAGATGGCTCATCCTTTCAATCTCCTTATTTTATCCATATCAAAAGTCCCGTATCTTTCAAAAAGTCGTATGGCAAGTGCTGCAAGAAAAGCAACAAATGCAAGGTCTATAACTATTGATGTAAGAACAAGCGCCTGCGGTAGCGGGTCCACCGCTTTTTCTATAAAATATACAGCAGTCATATCCTCGGTTATAATTGGCGCAATCCCTCCCCATTTATAACCAAGCAAAATAAACAGTAAGTTAGATGCATATCCGACTATATTAATACCCACAATAATTTTTATAATATTCTTCTTGGCAATAATTCCGTAAAGTCCTGTGAAAAACATAAGTGCAACAATTATATAGACAATCATTGGTCTTCTTCCTCCGTTGTTCTGCTCTGTTTATATTTAATACCTTCTTTTGTATGTATCAGTCGTGCCATAGAAAGGACTGCTATAGCAACAAAAAGTCCTGAAGCAATCTTAAGTCCTATCATTATATTGCTTAAAATTATAGTTCCTGCACTCCAGAGATGGAAGATATACCCCTTTGGAAGTAAATTATAAAAGAATGAGCTAGACAGAAATCCTAACAGGGCAATAGCAAGGAACCCTAATGCACCAGCACTGTCAAGTGCTTTTGCGATATTAACAGGAAGTATTCTAAAAACATAGCCCTTTCCAAAGGCAAGGAGAAGAAGGACAAATCCGCCTGTAATAACCACTCCACCTGAAAAACCACCACCGGGTGTGATGTGCCCATAAAGTATAAGGGATAATCCATAAAGCAATATAAAGGGAAAAACAATCCTTGAAATACCTTTTACAATTTCACTCATCCCCTTATCATTCATCCTTCCTCCCTTTTATTCTTAAAAGTACTATAACCCCTGCTATGGCAGTAAATATAACTGTTGCCTCTCCTAATGTATCATAACCTCTGAAGTCCAGCACTGTTGCTGTAACTGTGTTGGGCGCTTTCAAAAGAACAGGGGATGCTTTAATATATTCTGCACCCATCTTGATTACCGGTTGTCCAAATGGTCTAACAATCTCACTCCCGTGTAGCATAAAGACAAAAAGGAACAATGCAAAGATAATAAGGGTCAGCACCCCATACAGTCCTGAAGAAGACATATCTGCCCTTGTCTCACGTCTTATTGTGGAAAGTAGAACTATCAGGGCTACTATCTCCACAAATACCTGAACTATAGCAATATCCGGTGCTCCTAAGAGCAGAAAAAGGATACTCAATATAAGACCTGCTGTTCCCATAGAGACAACAGACGAGGTTAAACTTCTTGCTGTTATGGATATAACACAACCACCTGTCATAAGAAGCATCAATACAACTAAAAGAGGTAGATTGAGTGTCATCTTCTTATAACCTCCATTATAATTATAGTACCTGCAAAAAACCATATAAGATACTTTGCTAAAAGTCCGTTCTGTAATAATTTTAACCTGTCCACCCAGTAATTCAAGAAACTGCTTCCTTTGACATATAAGGATTCCACTGCCTTTACAGCGAGATTTATAAAAAGCATTCCTGTTTTCGGAAGAGCCATCAGCGCAATCTGGTATATATCCATTACTCCTCTGCTCTCTGCTGTATAAAACTTCTTTAGCGGTGTTATATCTTTGACAGTGCCGTAGAAGTGCGTTCCGTCAAAAGCAGTTGCTTCAGCAGAAAGAATTTCTCCACCAAAAAATGTATCTGTTTTTCTCGCCCTTTTTATCCATTTCATACCTGTAATAAATATTACTGCAAGTATTGAAATGGCCAGCCATCCGTAATAACTTGCCATCTTTATTAACTCTATATTGAGAAGCACATACTCTCCTATGGACGGGAAGAGGAATCTTTCTGTTACAAATCCAGGAAAGATTCCAAACAACAAACATCCAGCAGCGAGTAATACGAGAGGTATATTCATAAAGGGAGATACCTCTATATGCTCTGCTGATATATCTTTTTTTCTTACGCCCATAAAAGAGTCATTAAGCACCTTAACGAAAGATGCAAGGGTTAAAACACTTCCTAAAAGTGCTGCAATAAATGCAAATGTTGAAATCCCATTGTTTTTTGTCAATAGTGCCTGATAGATAATCCATTTTGATACAAATCCGTTAAATGGGGGAATCCCTGATATTGAAAGTGCAGCCACCATCATAACACCAAATGTTAAAGGCAGTTTCCTTGCAAGTCCACCATAGTCCTCTAAGTTTCTGGAACTATTTGTCTTGATTAATACACCTGCACCAAGGAAGAGTAAACTTTTAAAGATTGCATGGTTGATAGTATGATAAAGCGCACCTGCAAGACCTATCGTTGTTCCGCAGGCAATACCAAGGAATATATATCCAATCTGGCTTATGCTATGGTATGCAAGCAACCGCTTTATATCATGCTGTATAAGCGCTAAAAATACACCACCTAATAGTGTAAGAATACCCAGAACCATCATTATTGTTTCCCATCCAATAGACCAGGATGGTTTGAAGATAACAAAGTAGAATCTTATAAGTGTATATATACCTGTTTTAATCATCACACCTGAAAGCATTGAGGATACAGGTGTTGGGGCAGCAGGATGTGCATCAGGAAGCCAGGTATGGAGTGGAAAGATTCCTGCCTTAATCCCTGTCCCTACAAGGACACAGAAAAAGAATATGTGTTTCCATAAGATATTTTCTTCCAGTAACCATATCCCTAATATCCCGAAGATAAGGAATATGCTTCCTGCCCCTGTCATAATGATATACTTTAAAGATGCATCTCTTGCCTCATCTGTATCACTAAAAAGCACAAGGAAGAAACTTGCAACTGTCATTATCTCCCAGTAGATATATAGTGCAATGAGCGAGTGGACAAGCACCACACCGAGCATACCCCCGAGGAAAAGGAATAAAAGACCGTCATATACAAAACTGGCTTCAGGGTTATACCACTGTGAGAAAGATATACTGAAAAGCCCTATAAAAGAGATAAGTGTTGCAAATAAAAGCCCAAGTATCTCTCCACTGGAAAGCACATTATAGTTGATATGCATTGAATATAAACAGGAGAAAAGGACTGCAAAAGCACCTGCCAGAGATACCCATTTTCTTACATTTCTCCCTGCCTTTTTAATAATTAAGTGGATAAAGGCGGTTCCAAAACTTATAGCAATCGGCAGAAACCATATATTTATATTCAATTTTCTCCTCCTTCACATAACCAGTATAATACCTAACACCAGAGAAGCAGTTGCTAATATAGCCACAGATACAACCATAGGAGTAAACCCTTTCTCTTCAAACCTTACTTCCCTCACTTCACCCATAAATGCATACCTGAATAACCTGAACATATACATAATAGTTAGCGCTGATGTCAGTATCGCTAAAAGTCCGTAGAATATATGCCTTTTTATCAGCATCCCTGTTATTGCTTCAAGTTTTCCATAAAAGCCGGGAAGTGGCGGTATCCCTGCAACAGAAAACATACTGAAAAGGAATGCATATGTAAGAAGTGGTGCTTTTTTCATCAGCCCGCCCATCTCTCTTATATCTTTTGTACCAAAAAGTTTCTCTGTAATTCCTGCGCAAAGGAAGAGGCATCCTTTACCCAGTGCGTGAGCAACATAGAATATCACTATCCCACGGTTAGCAACAGGGTTAAATACAATAAGTCCTGCAATCATAAAACCCAACTGGCTTATAGTTGACGAGGCAAGAATCCTCTTTATATCTGTCTCTCTCATAGCAACAATACCTGCGGCAAAACTGCTAAAAAGCGCAAGATATCCAGCCCACATAACATTTCCGGAGATATTAAGCGTTGTCCCGAAAAGCCGTGCCAGCCCATATATCCCTATCTTTACAAGGACCGATGCGTCGCGGTGCGGATGGGCATTCTCCTCAGTGACGCCGCCGTGCGTCGCCCAGCGGGTATGACCAATGCCGCAACGCCCGTTGACCGGATGCTCAC
>JAMWBP010000026.1 GCA_023819365.1 Candidatus Omnitrophota bacterium | reverse complement strand
CCAACCTAATCTCATCTTTATTTGCCTTTCTCTATCTCTCATATTTACCCCATTCTTTTAAAATAAAAAATCCCCCTTCCTTATATATTATATTTCTTGTTACCTATCTCTGGTAGTTTTATCTATAGAATATATGGAAGCATAGGAGACAGAAATGAAGATAGAGATAAGAGAAGGATATATCTTAGTTGCAGGTAAACCATTTTATCTACGGGGTGGAGAGATACACTACTTCAGATTAAAGGAGGCCCAGTGGAGAGATAGAATAAAGAAACTTAAATCAGCATCAATGAATACAGTGAGTTCATATATGCCCTGGTTCTGGCATGAGCCGGAAGAAGGGAAGGTTGACCTTGAAGGTAAGACGCTTCCTGAAAGAAACCTGAGGAAATTTCTGGAAATCTGTGCAGAGACAGGTTTGAAGGTAATAGCCAGACCAGGTCCTTTTGTGAATTCTGAATTGAGGGAAGGTGGATATCCAAAGTGGGTATTTGAAAAATATCCTGAATGCCTGAGCAGAAGAAAAGATGGAAACTTTGCTACAGGAAGACCTATACCAGCAGAAGGAGAACCTGTTTTAAGGAAACTGGTAAAGCAGTGGTACAGTTATATCATTCCACTTATATCAGAATTCAGTTGTACAAAAGGAGGTCCTGTTATACTCTGTCAACCAGATAATGAGATTTCTGCTGCCTGGTCCTACGGGCTTGGTAATTCTCTTTATGATAGTTCCATCATAAAAGAAGGAGGGTTATGGCATCAGTGGCTTAAAGAGAGATATTTTGAGTTAGAATCTCTTTCAGAGAGATATGGAAGAAAGATAGAGAAGTGGTCTGAAATACTTCCCCCAAGAGATATGCCTTCTAATCTTTATGAATACAGAAAGTGCCTTGACTGGCTTGAGTTTAAAAGGGAATTTTTTGCTGATTGGGGTATAACACTCTGCAGATGGATAAAGGAGTTCGGTCTTGATGTGCCTTTCTTTTTTAACGAGCCAGTAGCAGGTTTCTATACCCATGGGGACCATCCAGGGTTTATGGATAAGATGAATAAAGCAGGGATTGACTGCTTTACTGCGTGTCACAATTATTCAGACAGGATTTATGACCTTGAAGGTGCAAACTCAATTGAACTTGCAGTTGAGATAACAAAATCAGCACCGGGAAATCCTGTGGCTGTTTCTGTAGAGACAAATCATACCTGGTTTGAAAACCGTCTTTCAAGGAGTCATATCAATGGTCCTGTAAATCTCCGTATGGGGCTTGCGCATGGACTGAATGGCTCAAATATATATGTCTTCACAGAAGGGAGAAGCCCTGGAGATAGTACACTCTGTGGGCTTGAATACTGGCAGGAGGCACCTGTATCAATAGAGGGAAAGAAGAATCCCTGTTATGAAGAGATTTCATCCTTTTACAGTTTTGTTGCTGCCTGGGAAAAACAGATACTTGATACAGTAAAGATACCGGATGTTTATATCGGGATATCCCCTGCCATAAGATATATCCCGTTTCTTGGTGCTCCTTTCCAGCAGGATAAGAAGGATGCTTCTTCCTCTTCAACTCTTGAAGTTAATGTAGAGCCAGCGATTAAAAAACCAGGTGGTGGTCATAACTGGTTTGATGGATATGAAGGTGTTGATAAACAGACACTCACACCGGAAGACCTTTTATGGCATGACCTTACAGAGTTTATAATTCTTTTGCGCCGGATGAATATTATGTGGTCAATAATTGACCTTACCCATCCAGCAAGAGAACCGGGTAGTTACACACTTATTGTACCAAATATAGGTTTCCTTGAAAGGGATGCAATAGATTATATTGCCAGGCATATAGAAAAATGTGGCAAAGTCCTTTTCTTTAATACCATACCATCCATGACATATGATGGATACCCTGAAGCTCGTCTTACTGATATGTTAAAAATATCCTTGAAAGAAAAGGTAAGACCTGCTGCTGCAAGGATATTGGATTATGGCTGGCGGATAATGTATGATAGGGAGAATAATCCTGTAGGAGAGCCATCCTGGATAATACTTCACAAAGGGAGTTTTTCTGATGTTTTTGCAACATTTGAAGGTAGACCTGTTATAGGGGCAGTAGAAGGGACAGACGACAGGGTTGTAGTAAGCGGAATATCTCCTTCCTTCCATAACACATCCCACCTCAAACTATGGAGAGATGTCTTTTCCTTTCTTCATATAGAACCACAGGTAGAGACAGTTGGAGATTATTTTAATGTGGTGATAAGAAGAAGTAAAAAAGACCTTTCAATACTCCTTACTGTATGTAATATACTCGGGACTTCTTTCCCTTTCAGGGTCTTGTTAAGAGAACCACAGATAAAATTTCCTGTAATTTCTCAGATAAAACTTCTGCCCTGTGAGGCACGTATGCTCTGGATAAAAATGCCTGTTTTGAATAATACACTTATATATATCACGCATGAGATTATTCCAAAGAAAGAAAAAGGCACTTTTGAAATAAGGGGAAGGTGCGGGGATACACTGGAATTTGCGTTTGAAAAGAAGTGTAAGGTATGGTTAGATGGCAAGCCCTGTAATTTGAAAAATAAAAATAATCTCTTTATAGGCACATATAAATTCCCAGAAGAAAAGGTTTTGATGTCAGTGAGTATTTAATTATTCATAGGTGGACATACATATCCCACTCTTCAAGATTTACAGGTAGTATTAAGCCCGCCTTCATAGATTCAATTGCCCGCAGAGAGAGATAGGTTGCTCGCATACCAGCAATCTCATTTGCAGGTGATGGCAGGTTTTTTTTATCAAGGAATACATAATTGGTTTGTACTCGCTATAATGTATATAATACCTTTTCAAGCATATCGGGTAAAATACCAAGTTTACCAAGAAACCTTATGTGTGGATAAAACTCTCCTGCTTCAATAAGGTTATGTGTATCTGTTCCTAATGATATCTTTATTCCCTCTTGGAGACACATCTCAAAGAACCTGTACTCAGGGATGTTTGTATGAAAGTTGAGTTCAGCCGCTACATTATAACTTTTGAGGATATCCACAACCGGTCTAAAAAGTGTATCAGGAACCGGCAATCCACTTCTTAAAAATACCCTGAAGGGATGTGCAAGGACATCCACATTATTTTTCATAAGTACCTCTACCATATCCATAAACCATACCTCTCTTTTTGCAGAGGATGTAGACATAATCTCTTCCGGTAAGAAGTGTATAGCCCCAACTATTATATCCAGTCCTTCTCTATCTTCCGGGAGTAAAGAAATTCCACCATCTTTGCCAGGTGTGACTTCCAGTCCTATTCTTACCTTTTCTGATTTTACTTTGTTTACTGCCTGTTTAAATAGATCCATCCTGTCTTTCCCCTCTTCCCTTTTCCTTCGCAGGATATCCGGCTGGTAAAAAGATAATGCCTTACCATACTCTTCTTCGGTAAGATACAACTGGTCCGCATGTTCTGTGAAAGATACATATCCCATACCAAGAATTTCAACCCTTTCAAGTATCTTATCTATTGTTATATCCTCTGAACAGTAGGCAAACTGTGTATGACAGTGGTTATCACAGAGCGGTAAAGGGTTTTTAAGATGGTCTCTCTGTACTTTTATATCGTTTCCTTCTATTTCTATAAGAAGATATCCAAATGGTGAGTCACATAGAGCAGGCACTGTAAGATAATATACTCCATCTTTACATATTAACTCCTGTCCTGGATGGTAATGTGCACTTAAAGAAAGAAAAACATTGCTTTCCCTGTAAGAGAGGTGAACCTTTTCAGCATTGCTAATATTATAAGGATAAGGACTCTCTATTAAAGGATATACAGGGTTATGCTGCAATACAATGACTTTTTTGTCAGGATATCTTTTTACAGTAGATAAGAACCTTTCAATATCCTGTTTGCTTCTGGTACAGATATCACCTTCTCCATAGGTATCAGCAAATGAATAAATAAGGATGTCTTTAAAAAGATGAGCCCCTGGTTTTTCTTTAAAGGTATGGAAAAACCTCTCATAATCACCGTCATGATTACCCGGGATGGAAACGCAAGGGATATCTGTTTTATCTATAATCTTTTTAATTTCAGTTAAAAGGGGTTCCATATCATCTGATATTTCATTGAGTATATCCCCAAGAAGAAAAATGATATCAGGCCTTTCTTCAAAGGTGGCCCTTCTGATGACCCTTTTAAGAAGTTCAATCCCATACAGTGTTTTTCTGCTCTCTATTTCAGCAGGTTTTGTACTATAGTGGATGTCCCCTATAGTAAGTATTTTAATCTTTTCCATCCCAATCCAAACCTCCCAATCATTACATAAACGGACAAAACTTTACCACCACTGCAAAAATCTGTCAACAAATCATTGACACAGAGAAGGAAAAATTATATTATATATTGTTTAGATTCTTACAGAAAGAAAGGGCAAAAATGGAAAGGGAAAAGCAAATATATGATGCAACTACTATCCAGGTACTGGGTGGTATAGAAGCAGTAAGAAAAAGACCTGCAATGTATATCGGGGATACCTCTGTTTCAGGGCTTCATCACCTTGTATATGAGGTAATAGATAACAGTATTGATGAGGCGATGGCAGGTTTCTGTAATGAGATAGCAGTTACAGTACATACGGATAACAGTGTAAGTGTCTCTGATAATGGGAGAGGTATTCCTGTGGATATGCATAATACAGAGAAAAGGCCTGCGTTAGAAGTCGTTATGACAGTTCTTCATGCAGGAGGTAAGTTTGACAAGAAGGCATACAAGGTTTCAGGGGGACTGCATGGTGTGGGTGTCTCTGTGGTTAATGCACTCTCCGAGTGGCTTGAGGTTGAGGTTAAAAGGGATGGTAAGGTATACCATCAGAGGTATGAAAGAGGCAAACCAGTTACAGAAGTTACAGTTGTAGGAAAGACAAAGAGTACAGGGACAAAAGTTACATTCAAACCTGATGAAGAGATATTTGAGACAGTAGAGTTTGATAACAGTATTCTTTCAGGAAGAATCAGAGAACTTGCCTTTCTCAATGCAGGTGCAAAGATAACCTTTGAGGATGAGAGAAAAAAGATAAAAGAAGAGTACTGCTTTGAAGGAGGTCTTGTCTCCTTTGTTGAGCATCTTAACAGAAATAAGAATGTGCTTTCTCCAAAGCCCTTATATTTTAAGAAAAGCACAAATGAAGGGGAGGTTGAAATTGCCTTCCAGTATAACGATGGCTACAGTGAAACTGTGCTTTCCTTTGCCAATAATGTCAACACAAAAGAAGGAGGAACACATCTTACCGGTTTCAGGTCAGGCCTTACACGCGCTATAAATGAATATGGAAAAAACAATGGATTTTTAGGAGATACACTACTTGCAGGAGAAGACATAAGGGAAGGACTGACAGCGGTTATAAGTGTAAAAGTTGCTGAACCACAATTTGAGGGACAGACAAAGACAAAATTAGGAAACTCAAAGATAAGATTTCTTGTAGAAGGGATAACGACAGAACAGGTTCTTACCTACCTTGAAGAAAACCCTGATGTTGCCCGTGAAATAATTAATAAATGTGTGGTAACAGCAAAAGCAAGAGAGGCAGCCAGAAAGGCAAGGGAACTGACCCGTAAAAAACTTGCTGAAACAGGGGCACTACCAGGAAAACTGGCTGACTGCACAGTGAAAGAGCCAGAAAAGAGAGAACTTTTCATTGTTGAAGGTGACTCTGCAGGTGGTAGTGCCAAACAAGGAAGGGATAGATTTTTTCAGGCAATACTACCTTTAAAAGGTAAGATTATCAATGCGGAAAAGGCACCATTAGAGAAGGTCTTCAACAATGAAGAGATAAGGATGATGATAGGAGCGATAGGGGGAGGGGTTGGAGAGGACTTTGATGCTTCAAGGGCGCGGTACAGAAAAATTATTATAATGACAGATGCTGATATTGACGGTGCCCATATCCGGACACTTCTTCTCACATTCTTTTACAGGCAGATGACAGACCTGATAAAGCAGGGATATATCTATATTGCACAGCCGCCACTCTATAAGGTTAAAAAAGGGAAAAAGGAGTTTTATGTGGATACAGAGGCGGAGATGGACAAAATACTTATCCAGATGGCAAAGGAGAGTGTAAGGATAACTGTAAAACAGAAAGATGGTCAGCAGATAGATATCAGTGAGAATATAATGAAGATAGGGACTTTAAGTAAAAGGATGTGTGAAATTTCTGAAAGTTTAGATAACAAGGGAATTAAACTGGAGGAGATATTAAGTTACTGGAGGGAAAAGAAAAAAGTCCCTATATATCTTGTAAAGTACCAGGATAAAGAAGAATTTTTTGCAACAGACAAGGAACTCTCTAACTTTATGGAAAAGCAGAACAAAAATCATATAGACCTTTTTTCTGGCGAAGAAAAGGACTATAAGATGGTTGAAATTTATGAGGCACGGGATATTGAAAAGATACTCAGATGGATGGAAGAAAACGGAATTAATATAAAAGGCATTTCAGATTGTATTTTTACAGTAGAAGAGATAGAGACAGGGAAAAAAGAAACAAGTAGTTTTATAGGCATCTATGAAGTGCTTAAAGACAAAGGGAAGAAGGGACTTTCAATACAGAGATATAAGGGACTTGGGGAGATGAATCCCGAGCAGTTGTGGGAGACCACAATGGACCCGAAGACAAGAAGGATGAAGGTTGTTACGATTGAAGATGCTATTAAAGCAGAAGAGGTATTTACAATTCTTATGGGTGATGCTGTTGAACCAAGGAGGGAGTTTATAGAAAAATATGCAAAAGAGGTAAAGAATCTGGATATATAATAGATGTAGCGGTGCAATTCATTGCACGATTCGTCGTATAAATACGACCGCTACAAAATAATTCGTGGCATAAATGCCACCGCTACAAAATATGGTGTAGCGGTGCAATTCATTGCACGATGTAGTGGTATGATTTATCACATATAGTTAAACTATTACATTTGCATTATAGGAGATATCAGCCAATATTTTTCCCTGCCTCTAGCGTTTCAGTGCTCTACCGTGAGCCGAAATTATTGAAATGTGAAAGAAGGCATCATCTCTCGTCAGACGATTGTGTTTCAGTGCTCTACCGTGAGCCGAAATTATTG
>JAMWBP010000025.1 GCA_023819365.1 Candidatus Omnitrophota bacterium | reverse complement strand
CTTTTTTACTCCATCCCTCATGTATATATAGTGTCATATGGTCTGATAATGCCCTTTCTGCTTCAGGACAACTTCCTTCATATCTTATCTCTCTTACTCCCGGTAAACTCCAGGGAAGTTGTGATTTTCCAAATGTATTCTTTTCTTTTATCCATTTTTGTTTATACATAGGAACCACATAGTGCGCACCAACAGGTATACCCTCTGCCAATAACGCCTTTGCAAGGTCTGATTTATCAACTAAAAGTTTCCCCTTATCAATCCATATAAAACAAAACCAGGGATTAGATTGAGAATAAGGCAGGACCTTCCACAACTTGAAAGCACCAAGATTTTTTTCAAATCCATTTTTAAGTTCTTCATATATCCGCATCCTTTTTGTCTGAATCTTTTTAAGTTTCTTTAGTTGTTCTCTTCCTATTGCTGCCTCAAGTTCTGTCATCCTGTAGTTAAGCCCTGCAAAGAGATTTGTTGGCTCATCTGAATTAAATGGTTTCCCTCTGTCAGCAAACCTTTTGGCATTCCAGTAAAATGTCTCATTGTTTGTAATCACCATACCACCCTGCCCACCACTTGTAGTATGCTTCCCGCTCATCAAACTGAAAACGCCTATATCGCCAAAACTACCTGCATATCTCCCTTTATATTTAACACCGTGTGCTTGAGCACAATCCTCAATTACATAGAGATTATATCTTCCGGCTATTTCCACTATCTCATCTATCCTTGCCGGTGTTCCTGCCAGATGGACCACAATAACTGCCTTTGTTTTATCTGTGATATTTTTCTCAATTGAGTGAGGAGAGATATTAAGTGTTTCATACTCCACATCTGCAAACACAGGAATACACTGTTGAAAAATGATAGGCGAGACAGTTCCGGGGTCTGTGATAGGTGTAGTAATAATTTCACTTCCCGGCTCAAGTTGTAGTGCTGCAATTGCAGAGTGTACTGCTGCAGTCCCTGAACTAACAGCAGTGGCAAATTTCACTCCAAAAAACCTTGCAAATTCCTTTTCATATGCATCAACCTCAACACCACCATATCTATCAAGCGTCTGGTTACCTTTCAGACATTTTTCAATTACCCTTAAGGCAGCAATTTTCTCCTTCTCATCAAACATTATCCTTGGGGGCATCCCTTTCTTTCTCACAGGTCTTCCACCTTCTATTGCCAATTTCTCCATATCATCTCCTTCCATTTGCCTTATTATCCTTTCACTGCCTTTACAGAAAGCATCCACCTTCCCATATCTGGTGGGTCTCCCGGGTCGTCTTTCAGCAGTTCTTTATAGTTCTCAATCACCTTCTTAAAGGCAGATGCATACTCCTCTATTATTTCAGGATAGAACTTTTTAAACCACGGAACACCAAAGACCTTTTTCTGTATTCCATCGCTCACAGGTAGTGGTCCTCCAATATTTCTTACATCCTCCGGAGAGTTTGCTATCCTTGTTGGCTTTCCATCTTTATATATATCTACTATATTGAAGACAGGATGTTGATGAAGTGCCTTATTACAGCCAGGCAAGATATTAACTCCTTCAGCCCTTACTGCCTCACAGAACCTTGTAATTGAGAGACCTCCAAGTTCCTCATTTTTATAATGCCCCAAAGAAGCATACCAGCCACCCATTGTTGTTTTAGAATCTTTTGGTGGTCTTGGAGACCTTATACCAGGAAGACCCTCCAATAAATCCCAGAAGTAGTTCATTGCCCTATCTATCTCTGCCATCTCTTCTGGATATTTTCTAAGTTGTACAAGACCAACAGCAGAAGACATCTGATGCATCCTGTACTTATAACCACCCCAGGGAACTCCAGCACCCTCTTTAAGGTAATCAATTGTAAGTTCATTATGCCTCTCATAGTGCCCAAAGGCAACAGCCCTCTCATATATCTCCCTGTCATTGGTAAGCATTATCCCTGCTTAACCAATTGCAAACGACTTACCTGTCATACAGGAAAATCCAGAAGCATCACCGAAGGTCCCCACTAATCTTCCTTTGTAAAGCGCACCATGGGCATGTGATACATCCTCTATCACTTTCAGATTATACTTCTTTGCCACCTTCATTATTCTATCCATATCTGCTGGTCTTGCACAGTAATGGACAACAAGTATTGCCTTTGTCCTTTCTGTAATCCGTTTCTCAATATCAAGAGGGTCTATACAGAGTGTATCTGGCTCAATATCAGCAAAGACAACTGTTGCCCCAAGTGAAAAAACAGGAAGGCAGGATGCCCAGTATGTAACAGAGGGGCAGATAACCTCATCACCTTTACCAATACCAACCCCAAAAAAGGCACAGTGTAACGCAGCAGTTCCTGTGTTACACCCAAGTCCATATTTCATTCCATGCCATTGGGCAAACTTCTCTTCAAACTCCTTTGTAATATCTATACCTGACATACTCCTCTTTCTTAATACACTTAACACTGCCTCTTCCATCTCTTTATTTACTATAGGCCAGTCAAATATATCCTTCGGGTCTGACTTTACTGCCTTTTCTCCTCCTAATATCGCTAATCTATCCTTCATCTTTCTCCTCCATTTTTCGTGCTACATCTAACAATCTTTTAATCTTTCCTTCCTGCCTTAAAAAACTCATATAAAAATTTACACTTAAAGGATTATATCCCTGCAGATTTTTATAATACTCCACAAGTTCATATGCAGAAAGGTTGTCTATCTCCCAGGACTTTATCAGTAATGTAAAACCACACGGACAGTAATCCTTAAGTATTTCAGGCGTTAGATACTGGTCTGCACTCGGGTCAAAAAGATTTATACCTAATTTTTTCAGGGAAGGCAGGTGTTCCTTCCTTAATAGTTCACTATGTAGATGCCTTTCTGTTGCCTTAAGTCCTTTATACAATCTATCCCAGTAAGGGAGGACAAACTCATCAAACATAGAAGGTGAAAACATACCTGCAAAGTCATCCGGTATTCCTTTAGGTCCCGGAGATATCGTCTCTCCAAAATATGATGTAATTACCTCTGCATAGTGAATAGCACTCTCTGTGCAAAAGGTAAGTAATCTATGTGCCCTTTTCGGGTCATCACAGGGAAGTGTCAAAAAACTCTCACCCATAAGAAGAACTGATGTGGTTACAGGACCTTCAAATAAGTGCCCAATAGATTTTGGTGTTTCAGGACATAAAGATTTTAATTCCTCCCAGACATAAAGTTTTTTCTGGATAAGCGGCGCTTTTAGATAGTCATCTGGTTCTTTCAGATTATCAATATCCTCAGGGGTTTTTATAAATGGCACGGGCTTTGGTTCTCCATCTTCAGGAAAAATAACATCTGCTCCAATTGCTGCTATATGCGGATATGCAAACCCTGCCATCCTTGGAATAGGTGGCTCAATACCCAACCTCTCTACAAGTGGCTTTAAACTTTCATGCCCTTTTACTATTGCCTTTGCATCAAAATGTAGTTGTGTAAAACTAATCCCTGTTAGTTCCAGTATAAGATATTCTCCGAGGCCAAAGTTATATCTGTTTCCCATTTTTACCCTTTAAGTTTAAGGAGTTTAATTGCATTTTCATAAGTTATCTTTTTGTAAACCTTCTCTGAAATCTTGCCTCTTTCTAAAAGTTCCCTCAGATAACCTACAAGTGGCACAGGCGTATCAGGAGCACATATATCAGTTCCAAAAAACAGCCGGTCCTGAAACTCATTCAAAAACTCCACTCCATATTCAGGGTCTCTTGATATAGCATTAAATCCACTTCCAGCAGAGAGGTCGCCTAAAAGGTTTTTATATCTCCTGAAAAGTTTTGGCACAACACCTTCTTCTTTTACAGGATATTTGGGATAACCATAACGGTCTGCTGGTGTCTCAAGTTTAGACATTTCAGCCCAAAATGGTTGTGAATGTCCTAAAAACATCAGGTCAGGATATCTTTGTAAGGTAATCTCCAATTGTGGCAGCCCCGGTTCATCATAAAGACCATAAACTCCCCCTATCTGCGGGGCTATATGAAATGTAATAGGCAAACCAACCTTTTCTGCACACTTAAAGAGGTTTTGAACAAGTGGATGAAGGAAAGGGAGGTTAGCACAAACCTCTCCTATCCCTTTACATCCCTGACTTTTGTAATAAGAAATCAATTGGTCAAGAGGGGCATCAGGAGAGTTGGTCATTGCCCTCGGGTCAATATTACAGAAGGGTATAAATCTGTCAGGATATATACTGCATATTTCAATCACCTCTTCTTCTGATTGTTTTTGCAGCATACACTCCGGTGAACCACCAGGTAATATAACTGCTTTTTCTATTCCTAATTCATCATACCTTTTAAGGAGTTGCTCAGGTGTTGAATATGTCTGCTTACCATCTCTAAAATATGTTGGATACTTCCTCAAATGAACATGTATATCTATCACAGGTCCTCCTTTATATTATTTAAAGATTATAATTACATTTCTCAGTAAAAACAACATAACTTTCTGCTTTTTAAGTGTTAAATCCTGCTTTATAAGTTGGCAGATATGATATACAATATATCATATGAAAAAGAAAGCAACATATGAATATATACTAAAGGGGAATAAATCTCCTGTAAAATGTCTCTGGATGGTTCATCGCTCCTATACAGGCAATCTTGCATATCATAAGGAATGTGAAATCCACTTCATTAAAAAAGGAAAAGGTTATTATTTTATAGAAAACAGAAAATATCCTTTCTCTCATAACAACCTTATTGTTATCAGAAGTGAAGAGATACACAGGTCTATTCCATCCAATCCCCCAATTAACATAGAGAAAGGTTCTATTTACTTTCCACCCTCATTTATAAAAAACAGCAAAATAAAAGAAATTATTGATGGTTGTCCGCATATTATAAGATTGGATGAACGGGAGGCAACATTAATAGAGGTTATATTCAGAAGTATATCCGAGGAAATAAAAAAACAGGAACCTGACTGGGAAAGAGTTGTATATTATCAAACAATGGTATTTATCTCTTTGCTTAAAAGGTGCTCTAATAAAAAGTCCCCTACTATCAAAAAAAATCCAATGATAGAAAGAACTATCTCTTTCATAGAAGAGAACTTTACAAAAGATATGACTCTATCTAATATAGCAAAGGCATCTTTTATTTCAACAAGCCATCTTTCCCATCTTTTCAAAAGAGAGACCGGCTTGAGTATAAAGCAATATATACTCCAGAGAAGGATTATGGAAGCAAAGAAGATACTTTCAGAGGACTATGAAGAAAAGGTCTCTGTAATAGCACAAAAGGTAGGATTCTCTGACTTCCAACTCTTTAATCGGGCATTCAAAAAAATTACAGGGTTTACCCCGGCAGGATACAGGAAGATATCAGGGAGAACATAATTTTAAGGCTCTTTCAGCATTCCTGTGCCATCTCCATATATTGTCAGGTGGTATATAAGGAAAAAGCGGATAAACAATATCTTTATATGTTTCTACATCCATATGGACAATTGCTTGGGGTGTAAGTAAGTCAGATATATTTTCAAGATGTGTCAATCTTTCTTTCCCTTCCCATGTCTCTTTGTTAAGTGGACATACCTCCTGACAGACATCACACCCATAAATCCATCTCCCCATCCTATCTTCAAGTTCTTTTTTTAACGGAATTGTTGGACCATAGGTAAGGTATGAAATACATCTATCCATCCTGACTGTATATGGTTTCACTATTGCTCCTGTTGGACAGGCATCTATACATTTTCTACATTCAGTGGGGCATATATCTCTTACAATAGGAATATCTGGCTCAATCTCTTCATCCACAAGATAGGTAACAATATTTATCCAGGAGCCATATCTTCCTGCATATGCAAAAGAGTTTTTACCTATGGTTACAAGCCCTGCCTTATAAGCAACAAGCCGGTCAGGGACTCCACCCTTTCTTACCTTCACCCCTTTACTTCTCAACCACTCAGTAAATTTCTTTACGATGAGATAGTCAGGGTTAGAAGGCACACGAGAGTCAAAAAGATAATTTCTCGCTATATAACCTTTTACCTGTTTTGGTATCCTGTACCTCCCATAGTACCTGATACATACAATAACTGACTTTGCCCATGGGAATCTACTCTTTATAAATGCACGGTTATACATTGGGCTATAAAGCGGCTCCGTCTCAGGAAATTCCTTTATAAGATTATCCAGCGCTTCTTTATATTCAGGAAAGTCCTCTGTTCTCACTATACCACACCCCACAAACCCAATCTCTCTCGCAAATTCTTTTATAGATATGTTGTTTATTCTTCGCATTATTTAGACAACAGAATTCTATAACTGGTAGGAGTTAGTTTTACAATTTTTTTGAAGGCACGATTAAAAAGTGCAAAATTACTAAATCCGACATTTTTTGCCATTTAGAATATTTTATAATATTTTGAAAATGACAGCAAGTTTTAACACAGGATAAGCAATAAATACTATTTACTTTTATAGTAATATAAGATTACAATAGATTATGAGAAAAATGCTTATAAAAGAAGGTATTTTATGGAATACAGAATTTTTAAAATTTTTATAGCAAAAAGCAATGAAGAGATGGGGAAAATAGCAGCGAATGATGCGGAATCAGTAATGGAGGAATTCACAAGAAGACAGAATAAAAAATGCCTTGCTGTATTTGCTGCAGCACCTTCACAGGACACATTTCTTTTCAATCTTTCAAAAAATAAAAAAATTAACTGGAAAAATATATATGCATTCCATCTTGACGAGTATATTGACCTTCATAAAGGGCATCCTAATACATTTCAGGAGTATCTTAAGACCCATATATTTGGAAAGGTCCCTATACCTGAGAAGAATGTATTTTTTATGAAGGACCTACCTCAGGATAAGGTCCTTGAAAGATATACAGAACTTTTTATTGAAAAATACAGAGAAGTTAAAGACAGTGGTGGTATCTATATCGCCTTATAGGTATCGGGATGAATGGACACATTGCTTTTAACGAACCGGGAACTGATATATGGACAGATAAACTTATCATAAAAGTCAGGATAAACGATGTCTCTGTAAGACAGCAGTATGAGGACTACAAAGACCATCCTAACCCGGAAGCGAGATATAAAAGTTTAGATGAAGTACCAAGGGATGCCCTTACAATGACCTGTTCAGCAATACTGATGGCAGATAAGATATTCTGTATGGTTCCTGGACAACAAAAGGCGGATGCGGTTAAAAAAGCAATAGAAGGTGAGATAACAAATAAACTTCCTGCTTCCATATTGCGCCTACACAAAGATGTATCACTATACCTTGATAAGGAATCTTCATCTATGTTATCAGTGTATGTCTGCCAACCACTGGTGACATTGAAAGAGGTTAATTTTTCTCTCATTTTCTCATAAGGTGTTTTTCCAGAAAGAGAAGTATGTGGTCTATGGTAGTTATAAAATTTCTCCC
>JAMWBP010000024.1 GCA_023819365.1 Candidatus Omnitrophota bacterium | reverse complement strand
GTGAGGGGTCTTTGTCCTCTCCCCTCTGGGGAGAGGGTTAGGGTGAGGGGTCTTTGTCCTCTCCCCTCTGGGGAGAGGGTCAGGGTGAGGGTGAAAGTATTCAGAATGAAGCAATCATCCTACCATCTTAATCATCAATCCCTGTCGCCGATACATAAACAATATCATTTAACAAGCATTTTCCCTGTATAGCAGGAACCTTTACAGGAAGATACTGAGAAGAATATCCCTCCCAGCAGTCCTCTCTCTTCCTTTCTATAAGGACATCCAGATGCCTGCCTATAAATTGCTCCTTAACCTTTTTTGAAGATACCCCTGCAACTTCTTCAAGTATCTTTTCTCTTTCTTTCTTCACCCTATCAGAAACATCACCACCGATGGAAAAAGATGAAGTTCCTTCTCTCTTTGAATATCTGAATATATGAACCTTCAAAAACCCTATCTCTTCTACTGCTTTAATACTCAAATAAAAGTCATCATCATCTTCATAAGGAAACCCAACCATAATATCAGTAGTAAAGGTGAACCTGTTTTCAACATCTTCCTTCTTTATCTTTTCTATTACATTTACATATTCTGAAAATCTATATCTTCTCCCCATCAATCTCAGAATTTTATCAGAACCACTCTGTAAAGGGATATGAAGATGTGGACAGAAAAGCGGATACGAAAGAAGATATTCACAGAGTTTATCATCAAGATAAAAGACCTCAATAGAACTTAACCGCACCCTTTTCAAGCCATCTATATCTTTTAATCTTTCCAACAGGTTTATAATATCTGTGTCTGTATCTCTTCCATATGCACCCACATCAATCCCTGTTAAAACAATCTCTTTATAACCATTAGAACAGAGCGTCTTTATCTCAGATATAATCTCCTCTTCCGGTCTGCTTTTTACTTTACCCCTCACATAAGGGACGATACAGTATGTACAGAAATTCTCGCAACCATCTTCTATCTTTACAAATGCACGGCTATGATTATAAAAATGGGTTATAGTATTTTTCTTCAAAGGGACTTCTGAAAGTATATTTACTCCGGCGCTATCTCTTTCTAAAAAAGTGCCTTTCTTTATAGCACATCCGGTTATCCATACGTTTTTACCCTGCCCTGTTGCCTTCTTTACAAAATATCTTGCCTCTCTTTCTGCCTTATCTGTTACACAGCAGGTATTAACAACAACTATCTCTGCATCATCAAAAGAAGATAATCTGTATCCCTCTGCCTCTAAATTTTCAAGCAACAACTGGCTATCGTACTGGTTCGCCTTACAGCCATATGTCTTTATAAAGATATTCATAATAGCAAACTCCGGAATAAAAAGTCAAAAGTTAAAAGGCAAATGTCAAAAGTTTTTCTTTTTAAGTTTTATCACTCCAGCTGCTAACATATTAGAAATTTCATTAGTTTCTTTTAATAACTCGTCTATTTTATTTTTATCTCCTAAACCTGAATCTTTGAGTAAACCTAACCAGTATTTTGTTTCATTGGCTGATTTTAATGCAATCTCATAAAATCTCTTGAATTCTAATCGTGAACTTGATGCTCTTGCTTCTATTAAATTTGCGCCTATTGAAGTTGCTGCTCTGATTAGTTGGTCAATGATAACCCGGATGCTCCTTTTATTCGGTAAAGTATCAACTAAAGCAATAACTTGTAGGCTAAATTTGTAACATCTTAATTTTAATTCTATTTTTGAATTTTGCATTGTAATTTTGACTTTTGAATTTTGCCTTTTGACTTTCTCCTTTTGACTTTTGAATTTTGCCTTTTGACTTTAATATTCATATCCCGAAGAATATACTTGAATTATCCATAATTTTTGTAGCACACTCTTTTAAATCCATACCCTTAACTGAAGCAATCATCTCTACAATATATTTTACCTTTGAAGGGTCATTTCTCTTACCCCTGAATGGTGAAGGTGCAAGAAACGGAGCATCTGTCTCTGCCATTACCATCTCTAATGGATACCCTTTGCATACAGCTCGCACATCTGAAGCATTCTTAAAGGTAATGGTTCCTGTAAACGATATATAGAACCCCCTCTTTTTTCAATAGTCAGCCATAGCCATATCTCCGCCAAAACAGTGAAAGACAACCTTCTGAGGCAGTTTATATCTCTCACAGATATCAATCACTTCATCCCTGCTATTTCTCTGGTGTATTATCAAGGGAAGCCCAAGTTCGCCTGCAATCTCAATATGGGCAACAAAAAACTCCCTCTGCTTTTCCCCTGTCTCCTTGCCATAGTAAAAGTCCAGCCCTGTCTCTCCAATCGCCACGACCTTTTTATTTTTTGCAAGTTTCACAATCTCAGATATATCGGAAATAGAGACATCCTTCACATCAAGTGGATGGATACCAACAGCAGAATAAACAGATGGATATTTTTCAGAGAGAGCAACCGCACTTTTACTTTTCTCCACTGATGAACCGGGGTTAATAATAGCAACTACCCCTTCTTTTAATGCCCCTTCTAAAACATCTTCCCTGTCAGTTTCAAAATCAGGGAAGTTAAGATGACAGTGTGTATCAATATACATAATTAATCAGTGGTGGAGTATCTTCTTAAACATCTTTGGATGAAAAGCAACAAGCACCAGCCCGCCTATCACATTCCCGATAGTTACCGGAATAAGGTTTTTCCACATAAGAGGGAATTTACTTATAAAACCATCCTCAGCAAACAATCCCGCAGGTATAAAGTACATATTGGCAATGGAGTGTTCATATCCACTTGCCACAAATGCCATAATAGGGAAATAAATCCCGAATATCTTACCGCTAACAGTAAGGGAAGATATACAAAGAATCACAGCTAAACATACCAGTATATTACAAAGGACTCCTCTTGTAAGTGCCTCTGTCCATCCTAACGCCATCTTATTTTCTGCAATGGTAATAGCAGTAATTCCAGCAGGAGTAAACGAATCAGTCCCAAATCCTAAAAGTCCTGTACTGTTTACCAAATATGCAAGAAAAAGAGAGCCAAAAAAATTACCTGCATAAACAATAAGCCAGTTCCTTAGAAGTTTAAGGATATTATACCTGCCTGTAAGCGTACCTATTGTCATAAGTATATTGCCTGTAAAAAGTTCAGCCCCTGGTATAAGGACTAGCATCAGTCCTAAACTGAATACACTACCTGATAGAAATTTTGCCAGCCCCGGGTCTAATGTCCCACCACTTGTAACACTTATCGCTGTCTGTGCACCAAATCCGATGTATATCCCTGCAAGGACTCCAAAAAGAAAAAGTTCTAATCCCTTTGCCTCTGCTTTCTTTACCCCTATCCTTACAAGTTCTTGAGAAATCTCCTGCGGTGTAAGAAAAAGTTTGTTCATAGTTCTCCCCTTACAAAATCTTCAAAGAGAAGTCAAGAGAGTTTGCTGAGTGTGTGATAGCACCCACAGAGACCCTGTCAACAGGCAGTTTACTTATTTTATCTATTGTTTCAAGGGTCACATTCCCCGACCACTCAATTATAACCTTTTTTCTATCTTTCCCGAGATAGTCCACAAACCTTTTAAGTTCTTTCTCATCCGCATTGTCAAACATTATAATATCTGCACCTGCTCTATACCCTGCTACTGCCTCATCAAAATTTTCCACTTCCACCTCTACCTTATATCTTCCCTTTGCCTTCTTCTTTGCCTTTTCAACAGAGTAAGATATAGCAGATACCCGGTCTATTTTTTTAACCTTCATTATACCTGTAATATGATTGTCCTTTATAAGAACCATATCAAAAAGACCGAACCTGTGATTTTTCCCTTCACCTACCTTAACCGCATATTTTTCCAGTTCCCTTAAAAGTGGTGTGGTCTTCCTTGTATCATATATAGAAACATTACCTGCCTTTTCCACAAATTTTTTTGTAAGTGTTGCTATTCCAGAAAGGTGCTGTAAAAAGTTTAATGCAGTCCTTTCTCCTGTAAGTAGTTCCTTGATAGGACCTTTTATCTCAGCCAACTTCATCCCTTTATAAACAGCATCACCATCCTTTATATAGAATTTAAACCTGAATGAGGGAGATAGAAACAAAAAGATATTCTTAAAGACATCTATCCCACAGATAATACCATCCTCTTTCACTACCAATACCGCATCTACATCAAAATTTTTCTTAAAAAGAAAAGAAGTGGTAATATCTCCCTTTCCAATATCTTCTTTAAGTGCCTCTTTTATCAGTTTTTTAATATATCTGCTCACTATCATTTTATTTTTAAAATCTCCATCTGCTTACTTTCTAGATGGATAATAATTTCATTATTTTGTAGCGGTGGTATCATATCACGAATTTTGTAATGGGTTGCATCGCTACATTGTGAGATAGATTGCACCGCTACATTTAATTCTATCACTTTCTTATTCTTCTTTCAATTATGTAACTTCTCCCCCTCTCCTTTTCCCTCTCCCCTCTTATCCCCCTCACCTTATCTCCTCTCCCCTCTGGGGAGAGGGTTAGGGTGAGGGGGCTTTTCCCTCGCCCCATCGGGGAGAGGGATGGGTGAGGGGGAGAGGGTTAGGGTGAGGGGGATAAAAAAAGAAGGGGGCTTTGAAAAGCCCCCTTCTTAACTACCTTGCTATGTCCCTACCTTAGAATACAACCTTCATAGAAGCAATCAACTGCCACGGGTCATCATCCCAGCCAAGGTAGTCCTCACCACCATCACTTAAGAGGAGGATACCATACTGGAGACCAAAAGTGAGGTCCTCAGTGTACTTGTAGGCAAGTGCTGCAGATATCTCATTACCTATTGCCTTCTCTGAAACTCCGGGTACGTCCTCATCCACAAAGTTGACATTGAACCAGTCCAGAGAGACACTTACCTTCTCAACAGGGCTGATCCCACCGCCAACATTGATGACCTGGAGATTTGACTCATCATACCCCAGTACCACAGAAGTGACAGGACCTATCCTTGATGCAACATTGGATGGGAAGTAAGAAAGCCATCCATTCTTATCAGTATCATCAGTTCCGGAGTAGTAGTTAAACTGTCCCTTTACATAAGCAGCCATCTCTGACTGCGGGAAGTTATACTGTGCACCAAGAAGTAGTGCCCATCCTTTGTTGTCTATATCTGCCCCCCACTCTCCAAACTGCTTTGCATACTCACCCTTAAGGGCAAATCCAGCCACATTACCTGTTACACGGACACCAGCAGTTGTGACATTTTGCTCCACATCACTCATATCCTGGAGCCGGACATAATATCCCTCTATCCTTAATGCCTCACCTGCATTGAAACCAAGGTTAAGTCCATAGAGGTTCTCGTCGTTGATGTCAAAGTTCTCGTCTACCTTGGCTAGAAACGCAGTGAGGTCAACAGGGACCTGGTTGAAGGAATAGTCAACCCTTATAGCATCAAATGCCTTCTGCTTTCCAAGGTCCTGTGCCTGTATCCATGTGCCTCCAAAAGGATAGTAGTTATAAGGCAGATAGGCACTACCTACAACAAGTCCCTCACCAAACTGGATTTCCTGTCTTCCAACAGTGAGTGCAAGTCCTGGTGTAAGGAGGTCAGATACCTTTATATATGCCAGGTCAAGGAGGATGTCAAGTGGATAATCATATGGATATCCCCATGGCCCCAACCATACACGTTCATTGATGAGCCGGACCATCGCCTCAACATTGTCTGTAAGGGCTGCCTGGACATATACCCGTGCGTGTGTCTGCAACCAGTCATATGAATCATTCACATATATATTCACCCTTTTGATTCCATAGATGTCAATATCTCCACCTACCTTCACGCTTTCAACAGCAGAAAAGGCAGGGATTGCCATTGCGACAACCGCAACAGCAACAAGTAATCTTTTCCACATACTCATTTTCTTTCTCCTTTTCGTTATCTATATTTATCTGGCTTCTGTTTCCTTCCTTTCCCTCACCCCTTTTCTTACCTTGTTTCCCTCGGCCCTTTGGAAAGAGGGACAGGGTGAGAGTCAGTAAAATTAGCCAGTTCTTTCTTACTTCACAAAACATCCGTCTGCTCTTCCTCTCCGGTCTGTGCCTTTTTATTCACTTCACCTCCTTTCCGGCATATTAAACCAGAGATGCATCCGGACTATCTTTAATATAATTATACCCTTCTCCAAATTTTTGTCAAGAGAAATTTTTTTTCATCTACATACTATTTTACTATACAATATTTTTTTGTCAAGCGCAAATTTTCGTCGCCGGATAAATCCGCCAGCCATTTGTAGCGGTGGCATTTATGCCACGAATTATTTTGTAGCGGTCGGATTTATCCGACGAATCGTGCAATGAATTGCACCGCTACGTTGTGCAATAAATTGCACCGCTACACCATTATTTTGTAACGGTGGCATTTATCCCGTTTCCATATTATAATTATTTTATGGACAAAGTCAAGGCAATTTTTGTTTCCATTATTTTTGTCTCATTGTGTTTTGGTTTCTCCCTTTCTGATTATGAAAGCCGTATAAGTGAATTGACACTTTCAAATGGTATGCACTTCATTATCCTTGAAGACCAGACGGCACCTGTTGTTTCTTTTGTTGTCTGTGTGGATGCAGGAAGTGTGGATGAGAAAAAAGGCGAGACAGGTATCAGTCATCTCTTAGAACACCTTGCCTTTAATGGAACTGAAAAAATAGGGAGCAAAAACTGGAAAAAAGAAAAAAAACTTCTTGAACAACTGGATAGATTGTATGAAGAAATGCTGTCTCTTACATCCCCTCCTGTATCTCATACCCCTCACCTATTCCCCTCTCCCCACAAATCCCCCTCACCCATCCCTCTCCCCAAAGCGGAGAGGACATCCCCCTCACCCATCCCTCTCCCCAAAGGGGAGAGGGTAAAGGAGAGGGGGGAGAAAAGAACGATTAAATCACTACAGGAAAAATTTAATAAAATTAAAGAAAAGGCGGCTCTCCTTGGTGAACCCAGTGAGTTTGGGAAAATCCTTGATAGAAACGGAGCGGTAGGACCCAATGCCTATACCAGCAATGACATCACTGTATACTGGGTGGAACTACCATACAATAGAATAGAACTCTGGGCATTACTTGAATCAGACCGTCTGTTTAACCCTGTCTTCAGAAGTTTCTACGAAGAGTTAGAGATTGTAAAGGAAGAAAGGAGGATGCGGGCAGAAAACTCTCCCTGGGGAAAACTTATGGAAGAGTTCCACAGGAACGCATTTACAGTACATCCTTACAGAAATCCTGTGATTGGTTATAGCGAAGACATTGAGATGATGACAAGAAAGAAGGTAAAGGACTTTTATAAGAGATACTATATCCCTTCAAATATTACAGTGGTGCTCGCAGGAGATATAACAAAGGAAGAGATAGCACCATTGATTGAAAAATACTTCGGGAAGATTCCTTCTCACAGAGAACCAGAAAGAAATATACCTGCTGAACCACCTCTTGAAGAGATAAAAAGGATATCTGTGGAGATGGATAGTGAGCCAATCTTTATTACCGGGTTTCATATACCGGATATAAATCATCCTGATATATATCCACTTGATATATCTGCCGAAGTCCTTG
>JAMWBP010000023.1 GCA_023819365.1 Candidatus Omnitrophota bacterium | reverse complement strand
TATGTGATATATTTATTATCATCTTTTCATCCGTTTACAATCTCACCATCAAGTATTCTTATAGTCATCTTACCATAACCGGCTACATTAATATCATGGGTAACAATAAAAAGTGTTGTTCCCTGTTTTTCATTCAGGTTTTTTAGTAGTTCCATAATTTCTTTACCTGTTCTTGTATCAAGGTTTCCTGTGGGTTCATCAGCAAGAATAAATGCTGGTTTGTTTATCAGTGCCCTGGCTATTGCGACACGTTGTTGTTGACCACCTGAAAGTTCTGCCGGTTTATGTTTTATTCTATCCCCAAGTCCTACCATCTCTGCCATCTCCATTGCTTTCTGTGTTATTATTTTTTCATCTATCCCCTGATAGAAAAGTGGGAGTCCTATATTCTCTATTACTGTAAGATGTGGAATAAGGTTATATGACTGAAAGACAAAGCCAATCTTTCTACTTCTTATTTCAGAAAGTTCATCATCGTTTAAGGAGGAGACCTCTTTCCCATCTATATAATATCTTCCTGATGTGGGTCTATCAAGACACCCAAGGATATTAAGGAGTGTTGTTTTTCCACTGCCTGAAGGTCCCATAAGTGATATATGCGTTCCTTCTTCTATAGCAATAGAAATATTCTTTAGTGCAGTAATACTTATATGCCCGAGGATATATGTCTTGGTTATATTTTCTAATTTAAGTATATATTTTTTCTCCATCTATTACTCCATCTGTTCAGATGGTCTTCTGCGCCAGTCCCTCCTTTCTCTTATTATCCCTGTTGGTATTCTTCTTTCTTGTACAGGCATCCCGACAGATTGTGTTTCAGACGGTGACGGATTTTCTAATGTTGATGGGTTTATCTGCTGTAGTTGAATATTTTGTTTTGACTCCGGAGTTTCCTGTTTGAAAATCCCCTTCTCTTCTATCTCTGTTTTTTTAACCGCAGAACTTATACCTGCACCTGGTTTAATAAGCACCTGTTCTCCTTCTGAAAGTCCACTTTTTACTTCAACCATTGTTTCACTGCTTTCTCCTAAGTCAATTTTTCTATCAGTTATATTACCCTTTTTGAAAACAGTACAGTATGGTTTACCTGACTTAAAAAATACAGCATTGACAGGTATAGTAAGAACATCCTTTAACTCCTTTATAAAAATCTCTGCTTTGGCACTCATTCCTGGTTTCAAAAAGTCCATACTTTTATCCAGTGCTATCCTTGTAACATATACATTTACATCAGGATTAAGAAATTTCAAAGTGGTATCAGGCATAACTGATATTCTTACAACTTTTCCTGTAAGCATAACATCAGGAAATGCATCTATCCTGATTTGTGCAGGCATACCTATTTTTATGTTTTTTATAGATGCCTCATGAACCTTTATCTCAACTCCCATAGTATTAAAATCAGGGAGGTTTAAGAGTTCCTGATACTGCCTTACTGATGTTCCCGGTTGTATAGGAGATGAGGTTGCCCAGGGTCTATCACTTGTGGCATAAGTGACAAAACCGGTCCTTGTTGCTCTGATTGTACATTTTTCTATCTGTTGTTCAACATCCTCCATATTGTTTTTATTGAGCATGTAAGATGCCTTTTTGCTTCTCAGATTTGCCTCTGCCTGTATCATCTTTGCCTTTGCAGTATCTTTTACACGTTCAAGTTGTAGTTTTACCTCTCTGTAATTGGAAAGCAGTTTTTCTACTTCCTTAGGAAACTCATATTTAAGAAAAAGGTCATACTCAAGTTCTGCCTGTTCCTGCTTGACCTCTTTCTGTTTTAAGGCAAGTTTATCCGCTTCAAGTTCGCTCTTTGTAACATATCCCTTCTCTGCGAGTTTTTCGCTCCATTCAACAGTATCTTTTGCCCTGGCTACTTCTTCTCTCGCAAGGTCTATATTATTTTCAAGAGCCCTTTTTCTGTTAAGTGCATCACCTCCGAGTTTATCACTCTTAACCAGTGAAGGGATGTCTATCTTTTTGTTTTTATCTTTAATCCCCTGGGCAAGTACCTCTCCCAAATACTTTTTCAAGTCCATCTCTGCAAATCTGACATTTAGCTCTGCCTGATTGATATTGCTTTCGTTTTCTTTCTTTAAAATTTCCATCTGCTGTTGTTCCTGAGTATAGGCAGCCAAACTATTTTCTACGGTGATTTTTAATTGTTCTAACTTATCAACCAGGTCTTTTGAGTCAAGTTTTATAAGCACCTTTCCATTTTTTACATCTTCTTCTGTAATCTGGGTTCCTTCATCCACTACCTCAAGAATATTTCTGGTGCCCGGAACTTCATTTACAATTTTTTGTGACTCCAGAGCCACAAGGTTTCCACCTTCAATAACAGAGATTGTAAGATTCTGTCTCTGAACTGTGTATAATATAAGTCCACCGGTCTTCCTTTTCTGTATCTGGAATTTTGTCGCCATAAAAAATACAACGAGTAGTAAAATAACAAGATAAAAGAGTTTATTTTTCAACAGTATTTTTAGCCATCTTTTCATATAGTTCCTCCCACATTCCTTTTTCATCTAACTCAAGCATCTCCGCAGAGTTGAGGAATCTTAAATATGATAGAAGATAATTTACCACTGCAGTTGCCAGGTCATTTTTAGCAGCAAGGTATGCCTCTTCTGCTTCTAATATATCTCTTGTGGTCGCTCTACCTGCTTGAAGAAGCAGGTCTGTGCTTTCCACCCTTCTCTTTGCAAGTAATAAACTATTCTGCTGTGTAAGATAACTCTGATAATACTCCTGAAGGTTTCTATACTGCTGGTATACCTCTAATATAACAGTATCCCTTTTATTTTCAAAGTCCCTCTGTTTTCTGTTAAGGTCAATGAGTGCTTTTTTATAATAATTTCTGCTGGGTATCTTATCTAAGGGAAGGTCAAACTCAATTCCTGTTCTATAGGAAGGTTCGTTTAATTCAATGTTTGGGTAGGAATGTGCCGCCGTGCTTTCTTTTACACGGACTATAAGATTTACTTCCGGTTTTAATCTGTTCAGTGCAACCTTAATTTTTCTCTTTGAGTCCTCTACCCTATCATAAGATGTAATAAGGTCCAGACGTTTTTTTATTGCATTACCAACATAGTCCTTTATATCAATATCCGGCTCTACTATCCCTGATTCCATAATGTTTTCAATGAGGGTGTCTTTTATAGAAATAGATGATTTTGTTGAAAGTCCGAGGAATATTTTGAAATTATCAAGTGCTGACAGATAAGAATTTTCTGCATTTACCCACCGTTGATATGCAGTGTATTCATTCTGTCTTGCCTGGTCCACCTGAAGCGGAGGTATTCTTCCTGCTGATGCAAGCATTTCTATTCTTTCTCTGGTTGCCTTAATACTTTGATAATTGTTATAGAAATTTTCCACCTTCTTCTGAAGCAGGATAATGTTTAAAAACTTTTCGGATGTATCAATAGAAAAACTTTTCTGATATCTTATAAGGTCCCTTATTGTATAGACCGCTTCTCTTTCTGCCTGAATAAGGTCTTCCTGTGCGATTTTTCTTCCTGCGCCCTTTAATAAGGGTTGAAGTATATCAAGGGACACCATTGTTTGAAAGTCGGTTTTTTTATCACCTGTAAGATAACTGATAAAGTTCTTAGTTATATCAAATGTAATCTGTGCACCTGTGGCAAGCCACCTCAGTAGTTTGAAGTTCGTCTGTGCTGAAATGCTCTCATCATCTCCTTTATCCATATAAACACTGCCTCCAAGACCATATCTTGTTCTGAAAAGATACCGCTGGTAGGTGAGGTCCAGGATATTCAGATATACATCCTCCTGTTTTGATTTATATGTTCTGTTATTATTTTTAGCAAGAACTGTAGCAGTTTTTAAGTCAAGGATGAATGTTTCTGAATATGTCTCATCTATAATAGTATTTTCAGGCAAGACATCATTTTTTGTTTTTTTCTGTTTTTCTTCAAGGATAGCAGAGACCTCTTTGTCTGCCGACCTTTCAAGATAGTGCGGAGAACATCCAGTTAGAAACAAAATAAATAAAAATACTATACCCTCTTTCTTCATCCTATACCTTTTCGGTTCCTTTTTACTTTAGACAGAAATAATTGGATGATGGTTTAGTATATTCTGATTGGCTCTTTCTTTTCTGCAGATATGTATATTGCATCTATTATCTTCATAAGTATTATTGCCTCTTCTGGCTTTGAATATGGTTCTTCTTCTCCCTTTACGCTCCTTACAAAATTAATTACTGCTCTTTCTCTACCCATCTTTTCATCTGGTTCAGTTATAATCTTCCTGTTAACAGGTCTTCCATATTCCATTGTGTAAATCTCGCAATCATCAATCGCTGTTTCATCTATTCCGTCTCTGCCAAACATTCGTCTTATCATTCCTCCTGCCTTTGTTCCCTGGAAGGTTACTGAAACCTCTTCTCTTTTATTCATCTCTGCCCAACTGTTTCTGGTAAAAAGAATCTGTCCTGTTTTAAATCTTATAAAACTATGTGCAGATGTTTCAACATCCATCTTACCACCTTTTACATCAGGGATACCCCAGGGACCTTTAAACTCTGGGTTACCTGAGAAATCATTAAATACACCAGAAAGAACCCATTCAGGTTCTGGAAACTGCATAAAGTAAAGTGCAAGGTCTATCATATGTAAAAGGTCTATTACAGGGCCACCCCCTGAAAGTGTTTTCTGGGTAAACCATCCACCAAATCCAGGGATGCCACATCTTCTTATCCATAGTGCCTGTGCAGAATTTATTTTTCCTATATCTCCATTTTTTATATATTTCATAAGTGCTTGCGCTTCAGGTCTTGCTCTATTATTAAAGTCAAACATTAATATTTTCTTTGCATCTTTTGCTGCCTTAACCATTCTTTCTGTCTCTTCTGCATTTAATGCAGGTGGTTTTTCACAGAAAACATTTATACCTGATTTAAGTGCTTTAATAACTGCTTCACAGTGTAGATAATTAGGAAGACAGATGCTTACATAAAAAGCACTCTTTTCCTTTTCAAGCATTTCTTCAAAGGATGTATATATATTTTTTATTCCATACTGCTTTGCTTTTTCTTCTGCTCTTTTTACATCTATATCAGCAATCCCTGCTACCTCTACACCTGCAGTTATATATCCCTGAATGTGGTAATTAGTGATGCTACCTGCTCCTCCCACTATTGCTTTTGTCTTTTCCATATCTCCTCCTTTTATTATTCAAGTCCTATATCCTTCCTATAGTGCTTTCCCTCAAAATCAATAATATCAGCTGCTTTATAGACCTTATCTCTTGCTTCTGGAAAGGTATTACCCATTGCAGTGATAGATAGAACTCTACCGCCTGCAGTTAATATCTTTCCATTTTCTCTTTTTGTTCCGGCATGAAAAAGTATTACATCTAAATTTTCTATCTCTTTAAGTCCTTTTATTTCCTTGTCTGTTTCATATTTACCAGGATATCCGGCAGAGGCAAGTATTACGCACAAGGATTTCATTTTACTCCATCTGATACTACACTTTTTTAATGATTGTTCTGTAACGGCTTCCATTATTTCTATAAGATTACTTTCCATCCGTGGCAATATTACCTGTGTTTCAGGGTCTCCAAACCTTACATTATATTCAAGTACATATGGTCCTTTTTTAGTAATCATAAGTCCGAAATATAATACACCTCTATAATCAATATTCTCCTTTTGAAGTCCTTTTATAGTCGGGAAAACTATATTTTTCTGAATTAGTTTTTCCAGTTCCTGATTAAACAAAGAAGGTGGAGAATAACATCCCATACCTCCTGTGTTAGGTCCTTTATCATTATCAAAAACTCTTTTATAGTCCTTTGCCGGAACCATAGGTAAAAAATCCACAGTATCTGTAAATATAAGATAGGAAATTTCCCGTCCATCAAGACAATCTTCTATAATAACCTTATTACTTTTATCTCCGAATATCTTATCACGGTAAATCTTTTCAAGAAAATCTATTGCCTCATCAAAGTTATTTGCTACCATAACCCCCTTACCTGCAGCAAGGCCATCATATTTTATGACACATGGAAAAACTCTTCTCTCAAGGATTTGAATACCTTTATCATAACTGTCTGTTATTTCAAAATCCGCTGTAGGGATTTTATTATTTTTCATAAATTCCTTAGCGAATGACTTTGATGCTTCCAGTTTAGCGGCTTTCTTAATGGGCCCAAATATCTTTAAGCCCTTTTGTTGGAAAATGTCTGATATGCCTTCTGCCAGAGGAAGTTCCGGTCCCACAACGGTCAGATTGATATTGTTTTTTATAGCTAAATCTGCAATATGTTCAGAATGATTGGTCTTTGCAGGGATACATTCTGCGATTTCATAGATACCCCCATTACCCGGGACAGCAAATAATTCAGTTTCCCTATCATCTTTCTTAATCTTCCATACAAGGGTATGTTCTCTTCCTCCACTCCCTATTACCATTATTTTCACGGTTTTTCCCTCCTTACGGCTTTATATTATAAAAATATTTACCAATTAAAACAACAATTGTGGTAAATAGATTGTTAAAAAAATGTACACTTATAGATAACCACAAATTTTTATGTTTTTCAAAAAGATATGATAGAAAAATTCCAAATACAAACAGTCCTGCCAGAACAAATATCTCATTATGGAGAAGAGCGAAAATCAATGAACTTAAAATCATTGATGATGGAACAGAAAATCTTTTTTTTAATCCTGGATATACAATTCCCCTGAATATAATTTCTTCACTAAATGGGACTATTATACAACTTAAGAAAGACATTATAAATAAAAGATAGAAGGAATCTGTCTTAAAATAAATAAGTACAATCTGTTGTGGTTCAGGAGAGAACCCAATTTTTGTAAAGATAAAAAAGGAAAATTTTATTACAAGAGAAAGGATAGGGAGAAAAAGTAGATAGTGGTAAAATCCTTTAATAAAATAATTGAATGGCTGGAATAAAAGATTTAAAATATACTTCCTGTAGTGAGTGATTATAAACCACAAGAGCCCTCCTATTAAAACAGAGGATGAGAATATTGCCCATACAGTTATTAAGAGTTTATCTGAAAAAAGAGATTGTAGTCTTGTTGTAAGAAAGGAAAAGAGGATAGAAAATATTATGATAAATAAGGTTATTCCTGTCGCTACAGAAAAATCAGGGAAAGTATCACTCCCCGATAATTTTAGTTTCCTCATCCAGGTAGATCCCTCTAAGATTCATTTCAAGAGTATGAGGCGCAGGAGATATGGCAAAGCCAGTTTCTTGGCTGATTACATCACTCTGTATTAGTTTTACAAGATGCTGGTTGAATGTCTGCATACCTGCTTCTTTATCTGCAGCCATTGCAGAATATATCTTATTCATTTTATTTTCCTGGATAAGTTTAGAGATTAAAGGTGTTACTACCAGTATTTCACATACAGGAATCATACCCATGTTATCTTTCTTGGGAACAAGTTTTTGACATATAGATGCTCTTAGATGGTAACCAATTGTTTTCCTTACCTGTTCTTGCTGGGATGAAGGGAAAAAATCTAAAATTCTTGCTATGGTTGAGAGTGTATCAACGGTATGAAGAGTAGTGAATACAAGATGTCCTGTCTCACAGGCATTTATGGCTGCCTGAAAAGTATCAACATCTCTTAACTCACCTATCAGAATTATGTCAGGGTCTTCTCTTAAGACATGCTTTAGCGCTTCAGAAAAAGAGTTTGTATCTATTCCGACTTCCC
>JAMWBP010000022.1 GCA_023819365.1 Candidatus Omnitrophota bacterium | reverse complement strand
ACTATGGATATACTATGTGTGAGTAGTATGATAAAATCGCTGGAGAAGAAGTTTCTTAAACAAGATGATATTGTAGGGATAGTTAATGCAAAGACGCTTAATGAGGTCTCCAGTATTCTTGCGACAACGCATTATCAACTACCTTCAATAACAAAACCAGAAGAAATATACTCTTTTTTTTACACAATTACAATGGACCTTATAAAAGATATGTATAAATCTTTGCCTGAAGAACTGTACTTTTATATGTTATTGGGATATGACTTTCACAATCTAAAACTTGTCGTTGACAACTACAGAACTGGTAAGGAAAGCAAAAATTACATCCCTTACTCTTCTGTTGATTACTTCACATTGAAGAATGCATTCAGCAAAAAAAATTTCAAAGATATCCCTTCCCACCTTAAGTCCCTGGTTGTCTTTGTCTCAAAAAATAGGGATATGCAAGAAGTCATCTTAAGGGCAAAGAAGATATACTGGGAGATAGCAAAAAATTTACTGAAATCACAGCAGTCAGATTTTATTGAAGAATATATAAAAATAGAGATAGACCTTTCCAATATAGGGGTATTTATACAGCAACAGATGGCAGGTGTCCCGTTAGATTTAAGTTTCATAGTGGATGGTGGTAAGATAAAAAAGGAAAGATATATGAGGGAGGATATTTTATGGGAGGTAGCACGGATGGTCTACCATGGATTGAAAACACCTATTACTGCAAATGAATATGAGATGATAAGATATAATCTTATAATGGGATATATCAGAAATGGTAGGGTATCTCCATATGGGATTGATACCATCTTTTCTTACTTTTTAGCAAGGCAGATGGAGATGGATAATCTGAAACGGCTGATATTTGGCAAGTTTTACAACATAAAGCCAGAGATACTTGATGATTGGAAGTTAGTCCCATACCAGTATATATAAAAGGAGACATATGTCCTATAAGATAGGGAATGCAGTAATAAACCTTGAGATGACCGAAAGGGTTGGAAGAACAGAATATTTTGACCATACAGAGTTTGTCCGCCTACTTACAGGACTTGACCCTTTGAGTCAGAATAAGGAAGAAGCAGTAAATGCATGGCAGAAGTTCTATCAGTGGGCTGGATATGACTTTTTGTGGTTTAACTCTGATGGTCCTGTCACCTGGGATAAACTTGGTAGAAGCACTGATATGGGACATGCTGTATATGCAGAAAAAGGGATGGACTTCAGGGATACCATAAAGTGCCCATTCCAAACACCTGAAGAGGTTTTAAATTTTGATGCTGCAGAAGAATATGGAATGCCGGATATAAATGGAAGGGCAGAATATTATAAGCAGGTCCATAATGAGGTGAAAAAAGACTTTTCAGATATGGTAATACCCGGTGGATATTACAAAACCCTTATCTCTGGATGTATCCAGGCATTTGGCTGGGATATGTTTTTATTATCAGTAGGGATTGACCCACAAAGGTTTGGTGAATATGTTTTAGAAGGATTTTTTAATCTTACACTTGCCAATATAAAGGCATGGGCAAAGGCAGGTATAGATGTTTTTATCTCCCATGATGATATGGTGTGGTCTGAAGGTGCTATCTTCCATCCTGACTGGTACAGAAAGTATGTCTTTCCCCGCTATAAAAAACTCTGGCAACCACTTAAAGAAAAAGGGATAAAGGTATTATTCTGCTCTGATGGGAACTTCACTGAGTTTGTTGATGATATTGCAGATGCAGGTGCAGATGGTTTTATATTTGAGCCACTTACAAGTTTAGAATATGTGGTGGAGAAATATGGCAGAACCCATGTAATAATGGGGAATGCGGACTGTAGAATTATCACCTTTGGGACAAAACAGGAGATAGAGGCAGAGGTGAAGCGGTGTATGGATACAGCAAAGAAATGTCCTGGTTTTTTTATGGCTGTGGGAAACCATATCCCATCCAATGTCCCTATTGAAAACATATACTACTATTTTGAGTGTGTAAACAAATATGGGAGGAGATAAAATGACATCAAGAGAAAGAGTAAAGAAAGCAGTTCTTTTTGATGGTCCTGACAGGATTCCCTGGTGCCTACCGGAAAAGTGGGGTTCTGATTTTTTGTATACTGGTTGTGATGTGGCCCCTGACTGGAAACCAAAGGTTCAGACAGATACAAGATGGGAAGATGAGTGGGGTTGTATATGGGAAAGGTTGCCGGGAGATAAGACAATGGGGCAGGTTGCATTTCATCCACTTGATGACTACTCCAAACTTCAAAGTTTCACCTTCCCTGACTATGAAGACAAAAGAAGGTATGAAGGTATAAAAAGGGCTGTAGATGGCAACAAAGAAGAGAAATTTGTTCTTGTTGATATCCCCTTAAGTTTAATCCATCGTCTTGAATATCTCAGGGGACATGAGGCAGCATGGACAGACCCATATCTTTATCCAGAACAGTTAGACAAACTCCTTGATAAAATCTGTGAGATAAACATAACAGTTATAGAGCGTATCAGTGAGATAGGAGGGGTGGATGGCATTGTCTCCGCTGATGACTGGGGACTACAGAAACGTCTTATGGTAAGACCTGAGGTATGGGATAAGGTGTGGAAACCAAAGTATAAAAAGGTATATGGATTTGCAAGGAGTAAAGGGATTCTAACATTCCTTCACAGTTGCGGATATATAATAGATATACTTGGTGGACTTATAGAGGCAGAACTTAATGTTATCCAGATGGACCAGCAGGAGAATATGGGTGTGGAAAGGTTAAGTGAACTTTATGGTGGGAAGATATGCTTCTGGTGTCCTGTGGATATACAGAATACAATGGTAAGAGGAAGCGTTGAAGATGTGAGGAGATATGCAAGAAAACTTATAGATTTATTTGGAAGATTTAACGGTGGTTTTATAGCAAAGTGGTATCCTTCTCCTGAAGCAGCGGGACACACATGGGACAAAATAGAGGCAATGTCAGAAGAATTTGTAAGTTATGGCTCCTCTTTCTATAAAAAACTTATCCAACCTTGAATGTTATAGCAGCAAAAGAGAGAGGTGGTAGTTGACATACTGCCTTACCATTAGAGATTCTTATCTCTTCAAACTCTTTTGATACCACTGTATCCTTCTTTTCAAAAGAGTTTGCTGCTTTTGGGTTGGTTCCTGTAAGAATTTCTGCACTTTCAAGGGATGTGATTTCTATATCAGATGGGTTGACTGAAAGTTCTATCTTGGCTGTGAGGTGTCTGTTTGTGGCAAATATATGTAGTTTCCCATCTCCAAGTATAGCACTGGCATCTATGTAGTTTGTCTGTCCATAAGAAGGACTTTCATAAACTGGCCCATCAAGACCAATTTTCAAAGAAACACCATCCCTTCTTTTTGATACCATTTCAAAAGGATAAAATATGGACTGAACAAGTATATCATCATCTTTTGTTAAGACAGGGGCAATAACATTTACTATCTGGGCTATATTGGCTATCTTTACCACATCTGAATGCCTTATGAAACTGTTTAAAAATCCAGATACAACAAGTGCATCCTCAAGGTTATATATCTCTTCAAGTAGATGAGGTGCAAATTTCCCTTTGCCATCACTTTCATAATTTTTGTACCATACATTCCACTCATCAAAACAGAGATAAACCATCTTTTTGCTTCTTTTCTTTGCCTGAACAAACCTGCAGGCATAAGCCATCTCTTCTATCTGTTTATCCACAGAGTTTGTTACAGCAAGAAAGTCAGATGTATCATTGTTATGATTGCCCACATACCTGTGTAAACTTATATAATCAACAAAGTCCCAGGTATATTCAAGAACAACCCTGTCCCACTCCATATAGGTAGGCATAGTGATACTGCAAGAACCACAGACAACAAGTTCTATTGACTTATCCACATCCTTCATTATCTTTGCTGCCTGCTGTGCCTTTATAGAATAATGTTCTGCAGGGAGATGTCCTAACTGCCACAGTCCGTCCATCTCATTTCCAAGGCACCAGAGTTTTACATTATGTGGATTGCTGTTTCCATTCTCTTCCCTCATATCTGCATATCTTGTCCCTGGAGGTAAATTACAGTACTCAACCCAGTTTCCTGCTTCTTCAGGTGTGCCAGTTCCAAGATTTACAGTTATCATAGGGGACCATTTCATCTTCTTGCACAGTTCTATAAATTCATCTGTTCCGAACTGGTTTGGCTCTATACTCTGCCAGGCAAGGTCTCTCACAGTATGCCTTTTACCTTTTGGTCCTACACCATCAAGCCAGTGATAACCGGATGCAAAGTTCCCACCAGGCCATCTCATTACAGATATATTCAGTTTTTTCAGTGCCTCCATTACATCTTTACGAAAGCCATCTTCATCTGCCTTTGCACTTTTCTGGTCATATATCCCTTGATATACAGCCCTTCCTAAATGCTCAAGAAATCCGCCAAAGATTCTCTTATCAACCTTTCCAACCTGAAACTTTGTATGAAGATTAATAACTGTTTTCTCCATTACCTCACTCCTTTCAATCCAACACAAGAAATTTTAATATATAATTTTCAAATTGTAAAAAGATTTGAATTGTCAGTTTTCTTGCTTTTTCTCTTACTAAGTAGTGAATTATTATCTCAGTTAATCTCTTTTAAAAGTTTTTAAGGGAGGGGATATGATAAAGATAGGATTTATTGGGTGTGGGAGTATATCTTTCAGACATTGAAAGGGAAATAAAAGTAATAGAAAAGCGTCTTGGTGAACCGATTACATTTAAAGATAAGAGTATCTTTGACGGATGGGACAGAATAGTGGAAAAGGTAGGTAAGGAAAAGGCGATTGCATTCAGTACAGGAATAGCAATACCTATGAAGCCCATCTATCTTGAGGCAACACTTCTATACCCGGAATGGATTGATATTTATCTTGAGTATCAGACAGAATCTGCAATAGCAACTATCAAAGAGGCGGTAAAACATGGTGCTGATTTTATCCTTGGTGGAGGAGACCTGGCAACAACTAAAGGTCCTGTATATAACCCTTCCATATTTATAGACGCCTCTGCAGGTATAAAACTTAAAGAACTGAGAGGAAGATATGGACACAGGGCAGTCCTTGCAGGGAATGTTGACTGTGCAAAAACACTTGTTTCAGGGACGAAAGAAGATATTGAAAAAGAGGTTATTGAATGCATCAGGGATGCTGGTAAAGGTGGTGGATTAATCCTTACCTCTTCCAACTCCATACATATAATGTCCCTGCCAGAAATTTTCTCTATATGTTAGAGGCAACAAGAAAATATGGGAAGTATCCCTTTAATAAAAATTAAAATTTATATTCGGCTGTATAGGTTATCTTTGTTTCTCCATTTGCAGGAACATTTACCTCAAATACAAGGGTTGTGGCATCTTCCTTTTTGTACTCATGGCTTGTCTGGACAACCTTCCAGTCGCCCCACTGCCTCTCTATTACCTTTACCATTACCTGCTCTTTCTTATGGTTTCTTAATGTAATCTCATAGGTGTCTCTGTAAAGGTTTGCCGCTAATTTTTTATGGTCTGTAACCTTTCTCTCACCGACAATATCAAAGGCATTACCTAAATAAAGAGAAATTTTTTCATCCTTTGGTGTGTGGTCTATCTGGTTTTCTCCTATAAACTGTAATGACTTATCTATATCTGCCTTATAAACCTTTATTGTCCCTTTTGGTAAGGGAATACCCAGCCCATTTTCTTTGCTGTTTTTGAATTCTAAGTTCACACCTACCTTCCTGTTACACTGGATGCCCTGCCAGTTGTCATAGTAATACCAACTATAAAGTTGCCCACTATAAGTATATATCTTATTTACAGATACATTAGGTGCGGTCAACAAGCTTATCTGTTTTGTCTGATTGTTTTTTAGTGTTGTCTTTCTACCAAGTTCATAAAGGTGGTATTCAAAAAGTTGCCTTTCTTCAAACTGTTCAGGTACAGCAGCACCTAATGCTTTTGTCTCCATAACCCTTGGAACAATATCTCTCTTCTGCACCCTGAAAACATCACCTGCAATAAGTTTTAAGGAGGCATTTTTATATTCAGTCCCGCTTCTGTTGTCAATAGTAACCCAGCCAGTAAGTGAGATACTCTTTTCATCATCTGATATAGCAGCAACATAGTCAGCAACCCAGTTTATTCCACCTGTGATATAACTTAACTCAACATCATGGGTGCCTGGTTTGTTATTAAGAAGGGACCAGACAAGCGTTGGCTTTGTTATCAGTCCTTCAGGTAATTGGGGAAACTCAATATCTCTGATGTTGCTTCTGTTTATCATAAAGATAGGTCCTTTCTCCTTATCTTCTGCAAGAACAATCTGGTTTCCATCATAGCTGGCAAGGTAGCCTGTATATTTCACATCATCCTGTGATATTATACTTATCACATTATCAATATACTTCAATAGAAGTTTGTCTGCACTTACAAGGTCATACTCAAAGTTCTGTTCAAGTATCCCACATTTATCCGGTGCTGTAATGGATTTAAAATGAACACTTGCCGGCTCTATCCTTGCCGCTATATCAAAAAACCTCACCTCATTAAGTCCTTCTTTCAGTCCTATACTGCGGACATCCCTTACAAGTGCAAAGTTCTGGTTATATACAGTCAAACTTACATCCTTCCTTTTCATCTCCTGTGCAAATCCTGTAAGTGATATACAGAGAAGCCATAATAAGACCGCAAAAACCATCTTCCTTTTCATCTTCCGCCCCCTGTTTTTATATTTTTTACTTCTATCCTTCCGGAAATACTTCCTCCTCATTCATACAACAGATACTTTTTTCTTTTTTCTAAGAACACTTTTAAATCTGACTGGTATGAACTAACAATCTCTTTTGCCTTTATTCCGTTTTGAAACTGTTTCCGTATTATATCACTTCCATTGACATTATCAAACATCTTTATATTGGAATGACTAACCAGAGAGAAGTTAAAGTTTTCAGGATATAGTTCAAGGAGAGCTTCTATTATATAATAGCAGGTTTCTACCGGCTTATAACTCTTCTTATCTGTGATGATAATCCTGAATCCATTACACATCTCTCCTTTGTATAACCCATAAAAGGGGGTAAAGTGAAACTGCTGGAAGTAGACCCCTGGAAGTTTTTTCTTATTTATGTATGCTGTTATCTTTTCTGCATCCATCCAGGGTGCTCCCACTAACTTGCATGGAAGGGTATATCCTACGCCTATATTTACTATTCCTAATTCCCCGAGTATACCTGTAACAGGATAAAAGAAAGGAGTATCCTGCTCAGGTATATGTGGAGATGTTGGGGTCCATGGAAGTTCTGTATCTTCCCATAACATATCTCTTTTCCAGCCATCCATCTTTATTACAGTGAGTTTGCAGTTAATATCTAACTCTTTATTAAGCAAGAGTGCAATCTCGGCTATAGTCATACCATGGACATATGGTATGGGTGCAGAGCCAACAAATGACTCAAAATTTTTATCAAGAACCGGACCATCTACAAGCAATCCACCAAGGGGATTTGGTCTGTCCAGGACTAAAAATTCTATATTATGTTTTGCTGCCTCTTCCATACAGTATCTCATAGTAGATATATAGGTGTAAGACCTTGCTCCGATATCCTGGATATCAAAGATAAGCACATCTATCCCTTTTAGCATCTCTGGTGTAGGTCTTCTTGTCTCTCCATATAAACTGAATACCTTTATATCTTTTTCTTTCTCTTCTATAATGAAACCCATCCTGCCACCTTTGAGTCCATGTTCAGGTCCAAAAAGTGCGACGAGTTTAACATCAGGTATGTGAGAGATTATATCAGCAGAAGAGACAAACTTACTATTCAGTCCTGTCTGATTTGTAATAAGCCCCACCTTTTT
>JAMWBP010000021.1 GCA_023819365.1 Candidatus Omnitrophota bacterium | reverse complement strand
GTTTTCTGTAAGTCGTTTAATAGGAGCACCTCCTGGTTATGTTGGATATGAAGAAGGTGGGCAACTTACCGAGAGGATAAGAAGGAGACCTTACAGTGTTATATTACTTGATGAAATTGAAAAGGCTCACCCTGATGTATTCAATATACTTCTACAGGTCTTAGAAGATGGTAGATTAACAGATGGTCTTGGCAGGAGCGTCAATTTTCAGAATACAGTTCTTATTATGACATCCAATATAGGAACGCATATTTTCAAGAACAGGTCGGTTCTTGGATTCCAGCAGGAAGAAAAGGGGGTCTATGAAGACCTGAATGAAAGGATAATGGAACAGGTAAGGCATACATTCAAACCAGAGTTTTTGAATAGGTTAGACGACATAATAATATTTCATTCGTTAACCCAAGAGAATCTATATCAAATTTTGGAGATAGAACTTTCAAAGGTAAAGGAGAGAATGCAGGAACATCACATTTTTATTACTGTTACCAGAAGTGCAAAAAAATTTTTGATTGAAAAGGGCACAAGCCCTGAATTTGGAGCAAGACCTCTAAAGAGGGTGATATCTAAATATCTTGAAGACCCTCTTTCAGAAGAGATATTAAAGGATATATATCCTAAAAATTCTACAATCCTTGTTGACCATCACCATAAACAAGATACACTCACCTTTAAACCTATCAAGAAAGGAGAAAACCTTGATGAAAATAAAAATTCTGCTACTGTGCCTCTTGTTTAATTCAGCCCTCCTCTTTTCTCAAAATATCATTAACAGTATAGAAGTATCGGGCAATAAAAATGTAAGTAAGGAAAAGATCCTGCTTTTTATGAAGCTAAAACAGGGAAGTCAATTCAATGAGGGGGTTTTGCGAGAAGATATAAGGAAAATCGCAGAATCAGGTTTTTTTTCCAGTGTGAGTTATGATATTGAAAGTAGTGAAAAAGGTATTGATGTGAAGATTAAAGTTGTTGAAAACCCGGTAGTTAAAGGCGTCTATTTTAGAGGGAATAAGGCCTTTAAAACAAAGGACCTTGTAGAATACCTTGGTATCAATAAAGGAGATATTTTAAACGAGATAAAGTTAGTTTCAGGGATAAAAAAAATAGAGGATAAATATAAAGAAAAACAGTTTTATTTTGTAAAAGTTGACTATGATACTTTGGAAAAAGAGGATGGTGTTATTGTAAATATCCTCATCAATGAGCATGGAAGAAGATATGTCTCTGAAATTGTATTTAGAGGCAATAAGACATTTTCATCTAATCGGTTAAGGGCACGGATGAAGATAAAACAGAGAAGTATGCCTTTTATAAGAGGTAGTTTCAAACCAGATGTATTTGAAAAAGATATCAAAACGATAGAGGGTTTTTACAAAGAGCAGGGATTTCTCAATGTAAAAATAGATGGAGTAGTATCTATTGACAAGAAGACCAAAGGGTTAAAACTTGAAATATCTGTAGAAGAAGGCAGGAAATATTATATAGGAGATATAAAATTTGAAGGAGATATTCTGGCAGATGAGAAAGAACTGAGAAATAAACTATCATTGAAGAAAAAAGGAGATATATTTAATAGAAAACTTGCGGATGAGAATCTCAGAAACATCTCTTTATTCTATATAAATAGAGGGTATCTAAAAGTAAAAGTTAGTGAAATACCTGTGGCAGGAGAAAAACCGGATGTCATAGATATAGTTTATTCTATTGAACCAGGAAATATTTATACTGCAGGAGAGATTATTGTAAGGGGTAATTATAAGACAAAAGATAAAGTGATAAGAAGAGAAGTGAAAATCTTGCCAGGTGATAAAATAACTTCTGAGAAATTGCAGAAAAGTTTTAATAACCTTTTTGATCTAAACTACTTTGATAAAATAAATATATATCCTGAATTTACAGGAGAAAATACTGCAGATATTGTGATAGATGTGAAAGAAAAAGAAAAAACAGGGATGTTCCTTATAGGTGGTGGTTATAGCAGTGTTGAAGATGTGGTAGGTATGATAAGCATCAGCCAGTCAAACTTTGATATTACCAATCCTCCTAAATTTATAGGTGGTGGACAAAGTATGTCGCTTATGGCCCAATTAGGAACAATATTTGATAGTTATAAATTAAGTTTCACAGAGCCATATTTTCTTGATAAACCGGTATGGCTTGGAATTGATTTATACAGGACAAAACGGCTATGGGTTGACTATTCATACCAGAGAACAGGAGGTGCACTCCGGATCGGTAGAAGGTGGGAAAAGAGTTCGTTAGGTTTTACCGGTAGGATAGAGGATATAACTCTTTCTGATATAGATATCCCTTCTATCATATCACAGGAGGGGGACTATAAAAAAAATAGTATTACAGGGACATTTCTGTATTCTGCACTTGATAGGAAGAGGGCTCCTAACAGGGGTATCAGATCTGAGGTCTCTCTTGAGTATGCAGGGGATATTCTCGGTGGAGATGTAAATTTTCTTAAACCAGTAGTGGAGAATGATATCTATTATCCTTTAAGTAAATGGACTTTTCATAGTAAGACATATGCTGGGGCAGTTGAAGAAATAGGAGAAACAGAGGAGATACCTATATATGAGAGATTTTTTGGAGGTGGTATAGGAACTGTAAGGGGATATAAGGAGAGAAGTTTAGGACCTAAAGATGGTGATTATCCATTAGGAGGCCAGGCGGTCTTTGCCCAAAATTTTGAATTGATATATCCTTTATATCAAGATATACTTAAAGGTGTTTTGTTTTTTGATGCTGGTAATGTATGGAAGGACTGGGATAGCATAGATGAATTGAGAAAGGGAGTAGGTGCCGGGATTAAGGTAGTAATTCCGTTCCTCAATGCGCCAATTGAGATTTATTATGGATATGCACTGGATAGAAAGGAAGATGAGCCGGAGACCAGATGGCATATAGGTATGTGGTTCGGTTTTTAAGAGCAATAAGGGATATGAAAAAGGAGAGAAGATGAAAAGGATAGTGGGGATTTTTATATTATTACTTTCTGGGGTTGTCTTTGGTCAGACATTAAAGATTGGATATGTTGATGTAAAAGAGGTCTATTACAAGTATGATAAAGCGGTTAAAATGGAAGAGGCATTTAATAAAGAGGTTGAAAGGGTATCCGAACTGGAAAAAAGTATAAAGAAGATGCAGTCAGAGTATGAGCAGAAGAAAGATATTATGAAACCTGACGAAAGAATAAAAAAAGAGGCAGAGTTAAAACTGAAGATGCAGGAATATTCTACTACTTTAGGTGAATTTAAGAAAAAGATGGATGAGAAACAGAAGGAGATGGAAAAGATAGTAGAAGAGATAAAAAAGGAAGTGCAGGCATATGGAGAAAAAAGTAAATATACTCTAATTTTATCTTATACGAGTATTCTATATTCCGGAGCAGATGTTGTTGATATAACAGATGAAATAGTAAAACTTATGAATAATAAGAAAGACGGAGATAAAAAGTGAAACTTACAGTTAAAGAGATTGCAGATATTGTAGGTGGTTCTATTATAGGGAAAACAGATACTATAATTACAGGAGTATCCGGTATAAAAGAAGCAAAAGAGGGCGAGATTACATTCATTGCTAATAATAAGTACAGGCCTCTTTTAAAGTCCACAAAGGCATCGGCTGTTATTGTGCCAATGGATATAAATAATACAGTAGAGGCATCACTTATTCAGGTTGAAAATCCATCCCTTGCATTTGCAAAGATTGTCTCTCTTGTCGGTCCTGAACCTATAACATTTAATCCAGGTATAGATAAAACAGCGATTATAGGCAAAAATGTTATCCTTGGTAAAAATGTATCTATACAACCCTATACAGTAATAGAAGATAATACTGAAATTGGAGATGGCTCTATTATAGGAGCATGTGTATATATAGGGCATTATACAAAGATAGGAAAGGACTGCCTAATATATCCGCATGTAATAATAAGGGAAAGGATAAAGATAGGGAACAGGGTTATAATTCATCCCGGTACTGTTATAGGTGGAGATGGCTTTGGCTTTGCTACTGTCAAAGGTGTTCATCACAAAATCCCGCAGATAGGAACTGTTGAAATAGGAGATGATGTTGAGATTGGCTCAAATGTTACTATAGATAGGGCAAGATTTGACAAAACATACATTGGAAATGGTGTCAAGATAGATAATCTTGTCCAGATCGCTCATAATGTCTATATAGGAGAGAATACCATTGTAGTAGCACAGGTTGGTATATCAGGCAGCACTGTGATAGGGAAGAATGTGATAATAGCAGGTCAGGCAGGAATTATTGGCCATATTACAGTCGGTGATAACTCTATTATAGGAGGAAAGGCAGGTGTGACGAAGGATGTCCCGCCTAATGTCCATGTAACTGGTTTTCCGGCAAGAGAGAAGTGGGAAGATATGAGGATACAGGCATACTCAAGAAGAAATCCTGAGTTAGTAGAAAGGATTAAAAGATTAGAAGAAAAGATTGATAAGATGGAAAAAAAGATACAGGAGATGTATGGAGAAGAGCCAGAAGACAATTGAAAGAAGTGTGGAGATTGAAGGAATAGGGCTTCATACAGGAGAAAGAGCAAGGTTGATATTCCATCCTGCTACTGCTGATACAGGGATTGTATTTATGAAAAAGGATGGTTCCCACAATGGAGTCATAAAGCCATTAATAGAAAATCTTCTTGATACAGCAAAATTTCCCCGAAGAACATCCATAGGAGATGAAGATGTGCAGATACATACAGTTGAGCATCTTCTATCTGCTCTCTATTCAATGGAGATAGATAATGTCTTAATTGAAATAGAAGGTAATGAATGTCCGGGGGTGGATGGAAGTGCAAAACCTTTTGTAGAGATTATCAAGAAAGCAGGAATAAAACAATTAAATAAAAAAAAGGATGTTTTTATAATAAAAGAGCCGATTTACCTTTCAGAAAACAATACACATATAATTGCTTTACCATCAAGTGAATTAAAGATTTCTTATATTCTTGATTATCCCGAGACATCTCTTGGTTCTCAATATGCTTCCTATTCTATCATACCTGAAATATATGAAAAAGAGATAGCCCCTGCAAGGACATTCTGCCTTAAAGAAGAGATTGAACCACTTAAGAAGATAGGGCTGGGGAAAGGGTCTGACTATAAGAATACACTGGTGATTGACAAAGATGGATTTCCCATAGATAACCAGTTCAGATTTAAAGATGAACCAGTAAGGCATAAGATAAGCGACCTTATAGGAGATATTGCCCTTTTTGGCTCTTATATAGTAGGGCATATAATAGGGATAAAGAGTGGGCATTCTATGAATACAAAATTTATCAATAAGATGAAAGCACTTAAAGAAAGGGAGAAGATGGGTATGGGTATGGATAAGGAGGGTCACCGGGGAGATGGGATTCTTTATGCTGAGGATATATGTAAGATTATTCCACACAGGTACCCATTTCTACTTGTGGATAGGATAGTTGAGTTAAATGATAATAAAGCGATAGGGATTAAAAATGTAAGTATGAATGAATGGTTCTTTCAAGGACACTTCCCTGGAAGACCTATAATGCCTGGGGTTTTAATTGTGGAGGCGATGGCACAGGTTGGAGGGGTACTAATGCTTCATAAGGAAGAAAACAGAGGGAAACTTGCTTACTTTATGAGTATAGAACAGGTAAAATTCAGAAAAGCAGTAAGACCCGGTTGCCAACTTATTTTACAGGTAGAGGTTTTAAAAATAAAGGGGAAGGTTGCACGTCTTGTAGGCAAAGCATTTGTAGATGGTAGTGTTGTTACAGAAGGGACATTTATGTCTACTATAGTAGATGAGTAGTTAGACCTTTCAGAGATAACAAACACAGGAAAATATCTAATATGGCAAAGATACATCCTACAGCAATTATATCTTCAAATGTTTTTATAGACGACGATGAGACAACAGAGATAGGTCCTTATGCTATTATTGAGGGGAATGCTATTATCCACAAGGGATGTAAGATAGGCCCATATGTTCATATACAGGGCTATACAGAAATAGGGACTGACTGCCGTATCTTTACAGGAGCAATTATAGGCAGTATTCCACAGGACTTGAAATATAAAGGTGGAAAAACATATCTTAAAATAGGTGAGAGAAACATTATAAGAGAGTTTGTTACAATAAATACAGGAACATCAGAAGGAGAGAGCACAATTATTGGCAATAATAATCTTATAATGGCTTATGTTCATATCGCACATAATTGTGTCATAGGGAATAATGTCATTATAGCAAATGGAGGAACCCTTGCAGGGCATGTGTTAGTTGATGACTTTGCAATAATAGGTGGACTTGTGGGTGTCCATCAATTTTGCAGGGTGGGAAGATATTCTATCATAGGGGGTTGTTCTAAAATTACAAAGGATATAGTTCCTTTTGTTATTGCAGATGGTCATCCTGCAGTCCCTTATGGGGTTAACAAGATAGGACTGAAAAGAAGGAATTTCCCTCCAGAAAAGATTGGAAATATAGAGGAAATATATAGAATACTCTTTCGCTCTGGACTTAATGTCTCTGAGGCATTAACACAACTGGAAAAGATGGATAGGACAGAAGAGGTTGCTTGCATTATAAATTTTATCAAAAACTCCAGCCGTGGTATTGCAAAAAGTTGAATAGTTCTACAAATGAAGACAGAAACTATAGGAATTTTCATAAGTGATGATGAATTCTCTGCCTATGTTTATAAAAAAATCAAAGAAAAAGGGATAGATGTATTTCCTGTTTCTTTTACTTCCTGTCGGTTTGCCACTACACAGATTTTCAATACAGGAGATATCACACATATTTTAGAATATCTCAAAGAAAAAGGTGTAGGAAAACTTCTTTTGATAGGGAAGGTCCCTCCAGATTTAGTTTTTAAAAAAATGCACCACTCTTCAGATATATTTTTGAAAGGTAAATTACCCTTGTCAGGTGAATTGATACTTAAAAAACTTGCCGACTTTCTGAAAGAAAAAGGTATAGATGTTATACCGCTTACTAAAGTGCTAAAAGATGAAATTGCTCAAGAAAGAAACTACACAGATATACCTCTTGCGGATGTAGAGAAAAAGGATATAAATATTGGTTTCAATTTTCTACAGGATGTTATGAAATACAGGATAGGTCAATCTGTGGTAGTAAAAAAAGGTATGGTAGTTGCTGTTGAAGGGATGGAGGGAACAGATGAGATGATAAGACGGGCAGGAAGATACTGTAAGGAATTTGTTGTAGTGAAGATAGCAGGTAAAAACAAAGATGAAAGATTTGATATACCTGTTATAGGACCTCATACAGTAGAGGTTCTTGCAGAAGTAGGGGGAAGAGTGATTGCTGTTGAGGCAGGCAGAACCATTATATTTGATTATTCAAAGACAGTGGAACTCTGCAACAAAAACAGGATAACACTTATAGGGATTAAAGGAGATAGTAGATGATAGTAAAGACAGGAAGAGAAGAGATACTTACATACCTTGAAGATGCTTCTAATTTCCGTGAGGGTAATGCCGAAAGGTTATATATTCCTGATAATGAGGGAGAACTTATATATATACTGACTGATTGTGCAAAAAATAATATACCTGTTACCATATCCAGCGGGGGAACAGGAACCGTGGGAGGCAGGGTACCAAGGGAAGGAGTTATTCTTTCTATGGAAAGATTTAACAGGATAATAAATATAGATAAAAATGAAAAAACATCTACCTTACAGGCAGGAGTTGTAATAAAAGATTTTCTTGATTTAATAGAAAAAGAGGGTCTTTTCTATCCACCTTTTCCTACAGAAAGGACTGCTTTTATAGGTGGAAATGTTGCAACAAATGCCTCTGGAGAATACAGTTTCAGGTTTGGACCCACGCGCAG
>JAMWBP010000020.1 GCA_023819365.1 Candidatus Omnitrophota bacterium | reverse complement strand
CTCCCAGAACTTCCCTATTGGCCTTCCATGTAAAAGTTTTGCTGAAGGGTGTATCATCTCAGGGAGAATACCACCTGAACCATGCCCATCACAGACAAGGACCTCTGTTGCACCTGCACGCATTGCTCCCTCCACTGCTGCGTTTATCTCTTCTGTAAGAAGTTCCTTTGCCTTTTCATAGTACTTACCTGTATCATATGCCTGACTTTCAAAGTCCACAACGCCTGCAACCCCTTCTAAATCAGTCATTATATATATCCGCATTTATCCCCCTTATTTTTCCTTCTCCATAGTTATCTTTTCCCCTGGACGGACCTTTTCCAGTTCAGTATAGTCAGATGTTATTTTTCCCACGATCTCTACTGCACTGGCAGGTATGGGTTTTTCTCCTTTACTTATTGGTGTGGGCCCGAAAAAGAGACACAGGCATCTTCCTTCAGGCCAGTATGCAATATCTCCTTTTTCTACCTCTTCTACAGGGCTATCAATTCCACTTGATACAGGTATTTCAAAGTATATCTCCTTACCCCACAAGTTTACCTTTGAAGTAAAAGGAAGTTTATTATAAATCTTTTCTGCCAATGGGGTGGCTCTTAAAACCCCTTTTACTATTATACTTCCTACCTTTATTGATACCTCTTTTTTCATTATTGTCTAACATATTATAACATAGATTACATCTTATGAGGAAGGAGATTTTGGAGATTTTATAACCTGTACTATAATTATTCCACTATGATTATAGAAAAAATTGTTGTGGGTGAGTTTCAGACAAACTGCTACATTGTGGGTTGCGAAAAAACAGGGAAGGGATTTATTATAGACCCCGGGGATGAGTATGAGAAGATAAAAGAGGTTATAAAAGAAGTGGGGATTGAGCCATCCTTTATTGTTAATACACACGGACATATGGACCATATAAAGGATGATGAAAAGTTTGGTCTTCCTGTATATATACATTCTCAGGATGTTGAGTGTTTAAAAGCCCCTGAAAGAAACCTTTCTCAATTATTTGGTCTTTCCTTAACTGTTAATGTGCAAAGTTTTATTGTGGAAGAGGGAGATACTCTCAGGGCAGGAAATCTGTCCTTTCAAATAATACATACACCAGGGCATACCCCAGGAAGTATATGCCTGAAGTATGAAAATATTCTATTTACAGGAGATACACTTTTCTGCGGTGGGTATGGAAGGACAGACCTTCCCGGTGGCTCTGAAGAGGCACTTTTTAAGTCAATCACAACTAAACTGCTGGTGCTCCCTGGTGATACACTTATCTACCCTGGACACGGCCCATCTTCTACCATTGGTCAGGAGCGTAGATTTTTTTGGTAGAGACAAGTAAATGCCTTTTTCCTTATGATACAACTGGGGCATCTTCCACAGGGTTTTTTACCGCTTCTATAACACGACCAGGTAATGGATAGGTCAAGACCAAGGGATATCCCTTTCCTTATAATATCTACCTTTGAGAAGTAAAGAAGGGGTGCCTTTAACACGATTTTTCTGCCTTCAACGGTCTTTTTGGTAGCAACATCTATAAGTTTCTGATATTTTTTAACATATACGGGTCTACAGTCAGGATAACCTGAAAAGTCAATAGAGTTTACTCCAATGAATATTGCCTCTGCATTTAATGTTTCAGCAAGTGCCAGTGCCAGGGATAAAAATATTGTATTTCTTGCAGGCACATATGTGGATGGTATTTCATCTTTTTTTACCTTTTCAGGGATTCTTATTTTTTTATCAGTTAGTGCAGAGTTTACCCAGGAAAGGTCTATCTTTGTTATAATGTGTCTTTTGACCTTCAGGAACTTACATATTTTTTTAGCAGAAATAATCTCTTTTCTATTTCTCTGTCCATAGTCCACTGTTAGTCCATATATCTCATATCCATCTTTCTTTGCAATAGATGCAGCAACAAAACTGTCTATTCCACCTGATATAAGGCATACAGCCCTTTTCATATACCCCTTTATTTTATATCTATCAACTTATGCATCTGCATCCGCAGATACCAGTTTTCTTTCGGATGTTTTTTAAGGAAACCTGCTATATATTTTGCTATTTTGATGTTATTATCAACTGGCTGTAGGACTATCGGCACTTTTACCCTTCTGTCAATAAGTTTTAAGTCATTTCTGTCAGTAATTACATACTTAAACTCATTTGCAATTTTAAGAAATCTCTCATCATAGCCATATCTGAAATACAAACACCCTTCTCTTTTTGGGCTAACAGTGAGCCAGTCAGGTCTTATATCCTGCCAGATTGTTCCATTTGTTTCAACAGATACATTATATTTCCTTTTTTTCAATGAATCTAAAAGTGGTGATAGTTCCTGTAAAAATGGTTCTCCACCTGTAATACACACCCAATTGGCAGGATGTTTTTCTATCTCTCTTATTATCTCTCTTAAGTCCTTCTTTTTCCCTTTGCCCCATGCATACTTTGTATCGCAGAATCCACACATAAGATTACAGCCAGCCAGCCGAATAAATATCACAGGAATCCCTTGAAGAAGACCTTCTCCCTGCAAGGAATAGAAGACCTCAGATATGTAATATATCATATTACTGCTTTTGCCGCCTTTTTGAAGGTGTCTATTATCTTGTCTATTAAAGCAGCATCCATAATTGTCTTTATCTCTATAGATACACTCCTTTCAAGGATGCTTTGGCTTACAGGGAAGCAACCACCTGCAATCTCTATATTGGCAATAAAGTGCCAGTAGTTAAGGATTGCTGGAGAGACACCATTTTCTTTCATAAGGCCCTTAAATTTCTCTGCATCCTCTTTGTTTTTCAGAAAAATGGTAAGGAATGTTGCTATCTCTCCATTTTCATCAGGTAGTTCCCTGAACTCAATCCCGCCTATCTTCTGTATTTCTTTCTTTATGGCTTTCTTGTTTTCCTTCTGTCTGGTTATTATGCTCTCAAGTTTTCTCAACTGTGCCAGTCCTAATGCCCCCTTTATCTCATTCATCCTGTAGTTAAACCCTTTTCTCATCCTTCTTTCTTCACCTCTGCCCACTCCAGTAAGGTGGGGATGTCCATGGTCATGGTAAAACTCTGCCTGTTTGTAAAGTTCCTCATTATCAGTAACGACCATACCACCTTCTCCTGTAGTCATTACCTTTACATAATCAAAACTGAAAGCACCCATCTCTCCGAATGTCCCTACCTTCTTTCCTTTGAAAGATGCGCCTGTTGCCTGGCAGGCATCCTCTATAACAAAGATACCTCTTTCTTTTGCTATCTGGAGAATCTCATCCATCTTTGCGGAACAGCCCATCATATGGACCGGCATAATAGCCACTGTATCTTTTGTTATCTTCTTCTTTATATCTTCCGGTGAGATATTAAGTGAATGGTCTATCTCACATAGAACCGGTTTGAGCCCTGCTTCCTCAATTGCCTCTATAGTTGCAACAAAGGTAAAACAGGGGGCAATGACCTCTTTACCTTTAGGAAGGTTCAGGGATTCCAAAGCCACCTTTAATGCAGCACTTCCTGAACTAACACCAAGTGCATATCTTGAACCCACATAACTTGCAAATTCCTCTTCAAATTGCTTTACCTTAAAAATACCTTCCCTTTCTTTATCAAATCCATATCTGAACAAAACCCCTCTTTTTAATACAGAGATTACCTCTTCAATCTCTTCTTTTCCAAAAACTTCCCTTCCAGCCATCTTATCCCTCCTTTTATAAAGGGACAAAGCCCCTTTATGGCCACTAAAAATTCCCGTTTATCCCCTCTCTTTTTTCCTCTCCCCTCTGGGGAGAGGGTATGGGTGAGGGGACTTTTGTATCAGTGCCCTGTATGGCACGAATATATTATCGGATAGACGCGTCCGCTACATTATTCATTTTGTGCTGTTGCTTTCGTGTAGAATTTTGGTTTCAAGTATCAGTTTACCGTATTCCTCAATAAGATGATAGTTTGTAAGAGAAATTTTAGGATACATTGACAGTTCTTTCCAGGAGAGATACCTTGAGTAGTTATAACGGGCTATAAGGACTCTCCATTCAGAACCCGGACCAAAGGTATCTCCATATCTGGTAAGTTCCCTGGTAGGTATAGCGATTTCAAGTGTCCAGTAGTCATCCCTGTCTTCCCATTTGTTAAGAGTCCCTTTTATCTGGACACCTATAAGCATATCTTTAAGTTCCACTTCGGGCTCAAAACCACTCGGAAGCCCAATACGTCCTCTTCCAGGAAACCAGAATACCGTCTTTTTGCTATTAGGTGTGCCATAGATTTCCCAGTACCAGGTACTTTCTTCTGGTTTCAAAAATATCTCAACAAGGTCCCCTGTTCTGTAAAAATGCTTCTGGTCCTCTGTCTCTTCCTGGACAATATCTGAGTCGTAAAATTTTATCCCTATATAAAGATAATTTTTGTCCCATGCAGCCCGGACCTCTCCTTTCTCCTGAAATATAGTCCCTTTTGCCTCCTCTTCCTTTGAAAGTGAAAGATTATAGACAGGGGTATAACTCCATACAGGGTCTTCTAATTTCCCATCCACTACAACTGGTGTTTCAGAGTAGATTGCAACAAGTGGTACTGGCTCTGCAACAACTTTCTCTTTTTGGGTTTTCTTCGGTGTTAAGGCACATCCAGAAAACAATACAAAACACAACACCCCCGAAATCCATACGTTCTTACTCATATCTCCCTCCTGTATAGATTTCTCCTGTTTGAATATAGAATACCAGTTATTTACTTTTTGTCAAAAATTTTCTTATATAATGGGCCCGATGATATACTATAAAAGATATGAAGATAACAAAGACGGAATTTGAAGAGATTGTCTCTGAGAAGTTTGATAAACTCCCTGATATTATTAAAACACGTCTTGAGAATGTAGAGTTTTTTGTTGAAGAATCTGGCTCTCCATATCTTTTAGGGCTATATCATGGGATACCTTTCCCGAAGAGGAAAAATTCAGGATATTCCCTTGTAATGCCTGACAAGATTATACTTTTTAAAAGTAGCATAGAAAAAGGATGTAGGACAAGGGAAGAACTGGAAGAAAGAATTGAAAAGGTCCTATTCCATGAGATAGGGCATTATTTAGGACTTGATGAAGCCCAACTTAAAAAACTCAATCTTTAATTTTCCTGGACAGTTCTTCCTTTAAAGACATAGAAAGTATAAAATTTTTGCCCTTAAATACACCTTTGATTTCTCTTACAGGCATTACTCCCATCAGTGTATTGGTAAGAAAAATTTCATCTGCATCTTTCAAGTCATCCACAGTAAATCTTCCCTCTTCTATCTCTATGCCATATCTTCTGGATGTATCAAAAGCAAGGTCTCTTATAGTTCCTTTCAACACTCCACAATCTAATGAAGGGGTAAATATACTTCCTTTTTTGACAAAAAAGAGGTTTGCGACAGTGGCAGAAGCAAGATAACCTGATGTATTTATAAGAATAGCATCATCACAGTTATTTTTTCTTGCATCCATCCTTGCAAGGATATTCTCAAGGTAGTTAAGTGATTTTATATATACAAGAGGGGACTTTTCATTTCTAAAACACTTTTTACTTATAATACACCTTATCCCTTCCCTGTAAGTCATTTCAGGATATGGATGGTAATTTCTTACTATCACAAGCAGGTGTGACCTTCTTTCTCCTGAAGGGTCAAAACTCTCCGGTCTTTCCCTCCATAGGTTTATTCTGATATATGCATCTTTTATCCTGTTTTTTGTAAGTAGCTTTTCAATGTCTCGTCTTACTAAATCTATCTCTTCAGAGATTTCCAGTCCGCATACTAAAGCCCCCTGGTTTAATCTCTTTATGTGCTGGTCCCACATAAAAATTTTATAGTTTGTGGCACGGAGTGTCTCAAATACACCATCTCCATATAGAAAGCCCCTTTTAAGATGTTTAAATGTTATATCATCCTCTTTTACCTTTCTCCCATTAAGTATGTAAAAGTTTTTCACCGTCACCTCCCAAGGTAAGGAAAAGCGCCTTTGCCTTTGTAAGGGTTTCATAATACTCTGCATCAGGTTTGCTGTCCCATACAATACCACCACCCACAGGGTAATAAAGTTTGGTTCCTTTCAAAAGGATTGTCCTAATCAGGATATTGAGTTCTATATTCCCGTTAAATCCGATATATCCCATACTACCTGTATAAAAAGCACGTTTGTGTGGTTCTAATTGCTCAATAATCTCCATAGCCCTTATCTTAGGTGCGCCTGTAATTGAGCCACCTGGGAAACTTGCCTTTAACAGGTCCACAACTCCTTTGTCTTTCCTCATTTCTCCCTCTATTAAGGATGTCGCCTGAAATACTGTTTTATATTTTTCTATCGCTCTTAACCTTGGGACCTTAACAGTCCCATATCTGCATACCTTACCCAGGTCATTTCTCTCCATATCTACAATCATTAAGAGTTCTGCTTTTTCCTTTATTGATTTGATAAGTTCCTTTCTGTATCTTTCGTCTTCCGCTTTTGTTTTTCCTCTGGGTCTTGTCCCCTTCATCGGTTTTGTGTAGACATTCACCCCTTCTTTTTTCAAAAAAAGTTCTGGAGAGTTTGAAAGAAGGTAAAAATACCCTGTATTAAAGTATCCTGAAAAAGAAGTGGGATTAACCTTTCTTATCTTTGTATATACTGTCTCTGGTGGGAAAATCCCCTCTGCTTCAATCCGTTGTGCAAAGTTTATCTGATAGACATCTCCATTTGCTATAAATTGCTTTATCTTTTTTATTGCTTCTATGTACTGGCCATAACTCATATTAGATGAGACCCTTTTTATCTCTATATCTCTTGTCTCAATATGTAATGGAGTTTCAGATATCTTTTTTATAATGCCTTTCTTTTCAATGAGAGATGTCTTATTTAAAGAAACTATATAAAGACACTTTTCTTTATGGTCTATCACAACTAAAGCATCATAAAAGCCAAGGCAGATATCAGGGATATCAAGGTCATCAACTGCAATATCTGGAAGTTTCTCTATCTGCCAGCCAAGGTCATAAGAAAAATATCCTAATGCACCAGGACAGAAAAATGTTTTTGATGTCAGGTGGTATCTCTTTAATAGTTCATCAAGATACATAAGAGGGTCCCCTGAATAATTTTTTATACCAGTTCTATCTTCAATAGTTATATTTTCTCTTTTACTTTTGAATATCAGAAACGGGTCAAAAGTAATAAGAGAATACCTGTTTTCTGTATTTTTAAGGGCTGTGTCTAGCCATATAAAAAACCTTCTATCTTTTAGTGCTAAGAAGAGTTTTTCGGGTGGTACAGAGAGAATTTTTTCTGTAAAAAGGTTCATAACTCTATCTTCTTTATCTTATTTACCCTTCTTAGATGTCTCCCTTTAAGGAAAGGGGTCTCAAGGAATATTTTAGTAATCTCAAGTGCAAGTTCATCACCCAGTAATCTACCGCCGAGTGTAAGAACATTGGCATCATTATGCTGCCTTGCAAGTATCGCATCATAGGTAGTGCAACACCTTGCAGCACGTATTCCCTTAAACTTATTTGCAGTAATACTCATACCTATACCTGTCCCGCATATTAAGATTCCCATCCTAATATCTTTGCTCTGTATCCCTTTTACAAGTTTTTCTGCAAAGTCAGGATAGTCCACGGACTTTTTTACTTTTGTCCCGTAGTCAACCACATCATAGCCATCATCCTTCAGGGCGTCTTTTAAAAACTCCTTTAATTCAAAACCCGCATGGTCGCTTCCTATCCCTATCTTCATCTGTTTTTCTCCCTTGTTTATGCCACGAATCGTGGAATGAATTGCACCGCTACATTGTGCAATGAATTGCACCGCTACTACATTGTGCAATAAATTGCACCGCTACTACATTGTGCAATAAATTGCACCGCTACAATTTATCGCAACTGAACAGAAGATTTCCCTGTAATATCCCAGATTTCAGAAGGAA
>JAMWBP010000019.1 GCA_023819365.1 Candidatus Omnitrophota bacterium | reverse complement strand
ATGCATCGTACATTATCCTTGTCTCTGAATATGCCCCGTCATTGAGTACCCATTTATCAAAAAGGTATTTAGAAGCTGGTATTGCTGTTATATCAATTTTAGTGTTTGCTTCGCAATAATAGGTCCCTGGTTGAGGATTTGTAGTTCCTTCTCCTTCCATTATTTGTATAGTTAATGAATAATAAGTAGTTTGTGATAACAGAATGTGAGGCACAGATAAGAAAGCACAGAGTCCCATTATGTAGAATATCTTCTTAAACTTTTTTCTCATTGTTCCCTCCATTATTTTAAAATCTGTATCCGAAAGAAAGTAGGTGTAAAGCATCTTCTATATCAGAGCCGCTCATTATTCCATAGTCAAACTTCCAATTATGAAAAGAAACTCCCACACCTGCTGTTATCATACTTTTATCACTGTTATTTATATGGTAGCCCCCTGCCCTCACTGTAATATGCTCATTAATTTTCTTTTCCATACCCATACTTATATCCCCTCCAGAAGCGCCCTTTGTGTTATTAAGAAGGTCGTATATCTCTAATGAAAAAGTCAAGTCATTGTTAGGTCTTAATGCTATCCCTGGTCTGAGGTTAAAAAGATATTCAAGTTTGCTATCAGAAAGTTTTAAGGATGGCTCATTGAAGTTCTGACATAGCACACCAAAAGAAAGATGTGGACTCAAATTCCAGAGAAGTCCAAAGTCCAGGGGTATTATAAAGTCACTATCAGAGTAATCCACAGGAATTCCACCCGACATACCTGAAGAATTAAAATCCACAGCGATAAGTTTGACATTCAAGCCCATTGCCACATTTTTTATTGAAAAACCATAACCTATGTTTAGATAATAACTATCTGTCTCAATATCAAAATAATTCTCCTCATTTCCAAACATCTTTTTTCTTTCTCCATCATATGTATAACCCATTCCGAGTGCCCCGTATCTTAAAGGTATGGCAAATGCTAAAAAGTCATCATAACTTGCTTTATCCCTTAAACTTATCAGCCGTGTGTATGTAAGTTCTGGACTTTCAATACTGCCCAGCCCTGCTGGGTTCCAGTAGATGCTGTGAACATCATCTGCAACTGCTACAAATGCCCCTCCCATGGATAAAGGTCTTACTCCCCAGCAGGCAAAGAGGGAATATTTAACACTGACGATTCCAATTATTCCTACACATATCCCTGTATTTCTTATAGTCATATATTTTAAATGACTTATAGACATAATGTTAATATACCTTTTTAAAAAAGTCAAGTGTAATTGTGCCTATAAGTCAAGTTTTATATCAGACCTATAAGTTATTAAACAAACCTTTTATTTCTGGGATAATATATTGCTATGAATAAGGATATCTATCAGGAGGTAGGAGAAAGAATAAGAAAGATAAGAAAACAAATGGGGCTTTCTCAGGAATCTCTGGCATTTAAAGCACAGGTTCATCCCAGTTTCATCAGCCATATAGAAAGGGGGACAAAAAAGGCAAGTTTGAAGACCTTAAAGATATTAGCAGATGCACTTGGAGTTGGTATGGAAGAGATTTTTATGCCATCTGAACAAAACACCTATCCTGTTCAGAAGGAAGACCTTTTCATCCGCAGGGTCTCCACACTTCTGAAAGATAAAGACGAGCACTTCAAGTATACTGCCTGGCAGATTATAAAGCAGTTGGAGAAATTAGAGAAAGAGAAATAATTCTGGTTGAATTTAAAGGACTAATCTAATATAATATCTATATGGGATTGGAAAGCAAATTCTTAAAACAGAGGTGTCTGGAGTTCTGGGAAGAGGGTCTCTCTCTTTTCAATAGAAAAAAATATAACCTCTGTGTCTTCAATATAGAACAGGCAATTCAGTTATGGCTCAAATACTTAATTGCTCTTAAGGTAGGGGAATGGCCAAAAACACATTATCTTTACGAATTGATAGATTACTTATACGAAATTTATAAAAGCGAAAAAATTAGAGATTACTATAGAGAAAAGGAGATATTTTTCAACAATCTTGAGGATGCTTATTTTACAACAAGGTATTTCCCAAAAGAATTCTCTGAAAATACTGCCTCTCAACTTATTGAAAATTCAAAAGATTTTATAAGTTTAACAGAAAGGATAACAGGAGAGAAATTTTTCAATGGGTAAAAGATATGTTCAAATTTTGAAAGAGAGAGTTGATAAAAAGCAAGAGTATTTCAAAAATTACCTTTTTTATTGTGAAAAGATAAAAAATATATCTGATGAAATCTTGAAAAAAGTTGAGGTTTTAGTGTTTGGGTCAGTTGTAAAAAATGAACATACCCCGTTGAGCGATATAGATGTTCTAATAATCTCAGAAAATTTGCCAGAGGGATATGAAGATAGAATAAAGATTAAAACAGAAATTAAATCAAAGGTAGGTTCTTTTGCGCCTTTTCAAATTCATCTTGCCAATCCCCAAGAATATAACAACTGGTATAAAAGATTTATTAAAGATGTTTTCATCAAGATTTAATATAGAAGCAGAACAATGAGGATATTGTGTTTAGATGTGGGAGAAAGGTGGGTTGGAGTAGCAATAAGTGATGAGACAAAGACCCTTGCCAGGGGACTTGGAAGGATTAACCGTGGAGATAAGGAGATAGAGAAGATAAAGGAGATTATAGAAAAATATGAGGTTGAAACTATTGTATATGGGCTTCCTCTCAGAATGGATGGTTCTATAAGTTCGCAGACAGAGAAGACGATTGCCTTTATAGAAAAACTAAAAAAAGAGATTACAATACCTTTTATACCTTTTGATGAACGGTTAAGTAGCCAGCAGGCAGAGACAATTATGCTTCAGGCGGATTTAAGCAGAAGAAAAAGAAAAAAGTATATAGACAAACTTTCAGCACAGATTATACTCCAAAACTACCTTGATTCCTTGAAAGAAGATGCGATAGAGTTGTAGCGGTGTGATTCATTGCACGATTTCGTGCCATAAATGGCACCGCTACAAAAAATGGTGTAGCGGTGTGATTTATCACACGATTCGTGCCATAAATGGCACCGCTACAAAATAATTCGTCGCATAAATGCGACCGCTACAATGCAAAAGGCAAGACCTGACCCCCTTTACATATTAAGGTAGGCAGAGGCAACACTTTTTGCTACCCTCTTTGCCACATTTTTATCCAGTGCAGAAGGTATGATATAGTCAGGAGATAACTTATTTTCCGGGATATAGTTAGCGATAGCATAACTTGCAGTAAGTTTCATCTTTTCCGTAATTTTTTTTGCCCTCACATCAAATACGCCTCTGAATATACCAGGAAATGCGAGGAGATTGTTTATCTGGTTTTCCATATCACTTCTTCCTGTCCCTACAATAAATGCACCTGCCTTCTTTGCTTTCTCAGGCATAATCTCCGGAACAGGATTGGACATAGCAAAAACAATGGCGCCTTTATTCATTATTTTTACCATCTCCTCACTAACAGTATCCGGACCTGAAACACCTATAAAGACATCTGCCTCCTTCATCGCCTCAGCAAGTGTCCCTTTTTTTGAAGGCAAAAGATATTTTATTGTATCTTCCTTTGCAAAATTCATATTTTCTTTTCTATCTTTACAGATAATACCACTTCTATCACATAACAACATCTTCCTTGCACCTGCATAGTGAAGAAATTTCACTATTGCTATTCCAGCAGCACCTGCTCCGTTTATAACAATTTTAATATCTTCTATCCTTTTATTCACAAGTTTAAGTGCGTTTATAAGTGCAGCAAGAACAACAACAGCAGTGCCATGCTGGTCATCGTGGAATACAGGGATAGGAAGTGTTTTTATAAGGCGGTTTTCTATCTCAAAACACCTTGGGGCAGATATATCCTCAAGGTTAATCCCCCCAAAGGATGGTGATATCAGAGTTACTGCCTTTATTATCTCTTCTGTATCCTGGCTGTCTATACATACAGGGATAGCATCTACATCCCCAAACTCTTTAAAAAGGACTGCCTTGCCTTCCATAACTGGAAGTGCTGCCTCTGCCCCTATATTACCGAGGCCTAAGACAGCACTGCCATCTGTAACAACAGCAACTGTATTCCATTTTGAAGTATACTCATAGACAAGGTCCTTATCTTTATTTATCTTCCTGCATGGCTCTGCAACACCTGGTGTATAAGCAAGAGAAAGGTCTTTTTTATTCTTTAGTGGTACCTTTGACTTTATCTCTATCTTTCCTTTTGCTTTTTTATGGAGTTTTAATGATTCGGTATATATATCTGTCATTTTTTTACTTAAATATCGTTGTATGCAGGATAAATGATGCAAAAACAATAGCAACTATGGACATAAGTTTTATAAGGATATTCAGCGAAGGACCTGCTGTATCTTTAAATGGGTCTCCTACTGTATCTCCTGTAATAGATGCCTTGTGCACATCCGTTCCTTTACCTCCAAAGTTTCCCTTCTCTATGTATTTTTTAGCATTATCCCAGGAAGCACCTGCATTTGCCATCATAACCGCAAGGACAAAACCACCTGCCATTGCTCCTATCAAAAGCCCCATAAGTGCCTCCATCCCAAGAATAAGACCAACCGCTATCGGAAGGACGACGGTAGTGATGGCGGGCTTAAGCATCTCTCTCTGTGCCGATTTTGTGCATATATCCACAGCCCTTGCATAGTCAGGTTTTACCTTGCCTTCCATCAGCCCTGCTATCTCTCTAAACTGCCTCCTTACCTCTTCCACAATATCCTGAGCAGTTCTACCAACCGCACGCAGCGCCATAGAGGAGAAAAACATAGGATACATAACACCAACAAATATACCAGCAACCAGACGGATATTCATTACAGAAAGGTCCATATTACCACCTAACATCACAATCTGTTCTTTAAAGGCAGCAATAAGCGCAAGGGTTGTAAGTGCTGCTGAACCAATAGCAAATCCCTTCCCTGTTGCAGCAGTAGTATTCCCCAGAGCATCAAGGGCATCTGTCCTCTGTCTCACAAATGGTGGCTGATGTGACATCTCTGCATTACCACCTGCATTATCAGCCACCGGTCCGTATGAATCAGTAGCAAGTGTTATACCCAGTGTGCTTAAAAGCCCTACTCCTGCAAGCCCTATACCATAAAGTCCTAATGAAGGACTATAAAGCCCACCAGCAAATATATATGCCCCTATGGTTGCAAGAACAATTACTACAATAGGGAGTAATGTAGAGTTCATACCAGTTGCTATGCCTTCTATTATTACTGTGGCATGTCCTGTGAGTGCTGACTTTGCTACATTTTTTGTAGGGATATAACTATCCGATGTGTAGTACTCAGTAAAAAAACCAATAAGAAGTCCTGCGATGACACCACATATAACAGAACCGTAAACTCTTCTGTATTCAGGTCCAAGTATCATAGTGATTGCAAAATAAGATGCAACTATCACAAGCGCTGCTGCAATGTAGATTCCTTTCCTGAGAGCCATAAGCAGGTTTGCCTGTGTTGCTTCTTCTTTAACACTAACAAAAAAAGAGCCGATGATAGAAGCAAATATACCAAGTGCGGCTACAACAAGGGGTAGAGATATTCCTCTATATCCCAATCCTGCTGAAACAGCCAGTGCCATAGTAGCAAGTATTGAACCTACATATGACTCATAAAGGTCTGCTCCCATTCCCGCTATATCTCCTACATTATCACCTACATTATCTGCTATAACAGCAGGGTTTCTCGGGTCATCTTCAGGGATACCTACTTCAACCTTACCTATCAAATCAGCACCGACATCAGCACCTTTTGTGTATATACCACCGCCCACCCTTGCAAAAAGTGCCTGGGCACTTGCACCCATACCAAAGCATACCATTGTGGCTGCAATATAGTTAAGGTCTGGATGGAACCACCTTACAATACTGTATCCCACACTGATAAAAAAGAGTGCAAGACCTACAACAATCAAGCCCATAACAAGACCTGATGAAAACGCTAATCTCAGTGCTTCATTAAGGGAGTTTTTCGCTGCATAGGTTGTTCTGGCTGATGAGTTTGTTGCTATAGTCATCCCTATATATCCACTTAAAGCGGAGAAAAAACCACCTGCAAGAAAAGCAAAAGGAACAAATATAGTTGTATATCCCAGACCTGTAAGTATAAGCAGGACAACAAAAACAACTCCGAAAAAAATACTTACCCCTTTATACTGTCTTATAAGGTATGCCCTTGCTCCCACTCTTACTGCCTGGGCTATTTCTACCATATCAGGTGTTCCTTCTGACTTTTTCATAATCCTCTTAACAAGGATACCTGTAAAAGCAATCGCCACAAGTGAACTGATAAGCGCAAAAACCTGCATTCCTGCTCCTTCCATCTTTTTACCCTCCTCTCTTTTCAGGCATTATATATACTCATTGCTTTTTCAATTCCATTTTTAATAATCTCTTCTATTGCTCCTACTGCTTTCTCAAGAGATTGTTCAACCAGTGGTTTTTCCTCTGATAGAAAAGGAGACAATACAAAATCAACATATGGCATATCTAAATTCTCCCTTCCTATGCCTATCCTTATACGTATAAAGTCCTTACTACCCAGTTCATTTATCACTGAAAGAACCCCTTTATGTCCACCTGGTCCTTTTCCTGCTATAATCTTTATCTTTCCTAATGGTATATCAAGTTCATCGTGTATGATTATATAATCATTAAGTTCTCCATTAAATCTTTCAAACACCTTCTTCACTGCTATACCACTTTCATTCATAAATGTCTTTGGCTTTACAAGGACCACATAGTTTCCTTCTATTTCTATTTCCCAGCCCCTGTAATATTGTGTCTTCAAGATATTAACAGGTGGATATTTCTTTCTCACAAGGTCAATAACTTTAAATCCAATGTTATGCCTTGTATTGCCATATCCAATCTTATTATTACCAAGTCCAACTATTATCTTCACTCTTTCTCTGCTTTTTCTCTTGCTTCTCTTTCTCTTCTTCTTTCTTCTGCTTCTTTCTGACTTATAACCTCTGGTTCTGCAGGTGTTTCCCCTACTGGAACCTCCACACCTTCTTCTGTAACCTCAACCTTCTCTGCCTTAGGTGCAATTACAGTAACCACTACCCTCTCAGGGTCATCAACAGCAATAACCCCTTCAGGTAACACTACATCCTTAACTAAAATAGCATGTCCTATATCAAGTTTTGATATGTCCACCTCTATCGTTGAAGGAATCCTGTCAGGCAATGCCTGAACTTGAAGTTCTCTTAACTCCTGTTCAAGTATTCCTCCCTTTTCTACTCCGGGTGCTTCTCCTACAAGATGAATAGCAACTTCCATTCTTACAGCATGGTCCATCTGAATTCTGTAGAAGTCAAGGTGTAGAATATCCCCACGTATAGGATGTATATGGATATCTTTCAAAATGGTCTTCACTGTATCTTCCCTCTTCCCTTTTTTAATAACAAGTTCTGCTATTACATTGTGTGATTCTAATTTTCTTATAATGTCTTCTGCACTTTTTTTCTCAATCTTCAACAGAGATGGTTCATAACCGGGCCCATAGAGGACCGCAGGGATAAAACCTGATGCTCTCAATTTCCTTGCAACTCCTTTACCTTTATCTTCTCTTTCTTCCGCATTAAACTGTATCTTATCCATGAAAATCCCCCTCTTTTTCACCTTGAGAAAGTCAGGTAAGTTATTCCTCTGAAACCCTCAATTCTGACTTTCTTGTCTGGTATTTTAATAATAATTCTTTGAAATCTCAGATTGAACATCTGCTGTTAAGTTTATAATTTTATCATATAAAAACAAAATATCAAATACCCATTGCCTCATTAAAAATCTATACGAAAATATCCACCAGAAAAGGGGGTGATAATGTTGAAATAGGAGTTAAGTATGGCGGAAAGAAGGAGAATAAGTAGGGCAGTGGTGGAGAAATATACCAAAGAGTGCTTGAATGTGGAGGCGTTGAAGAAAG
>JAMWBP010000018.1 GCA_023819365.1 Candidatus Omnitrophota bacterium | reverse complement strand
CTTTTTTCATAATATCTGCTGCCTCAATATTTGTCATACTTCCCTTATAAGATGCAGGCGCTATAATAATTTTCATAATTTGTCTCTTTGTCTTTTATATAATAGAATATCATTATTTACTACAACACTCAAAAGGAAATGCTATGCGGGAAATAAAATCACTAAAATATGGATGGAAGTTCCAGAAAGGGGACTTTCCTGAAGCAATAAAAAGTGACTTTGATGATTCTAAATGGGAAGATGTCCAGATTCCCCACGACTGGGCAATAAAAGGACCTTTTAGTCCTGAAAATGACCCACAGGTTATAAATTATGGAGATAAGAAATTAGTGTTTTTAGGAAATACAGGGGCATTACCCCACACAGGCAAAGGATACTACCGTCTTAGGTTTAACCTGCCTTATGATATAAAAACAAAAAGGTTAAGGATTGAATTTGATGGGGTAATGAGCCATAGCAGGGTCTATGTAAATGAAAATTTTGTAGGTGAATGGCCATATGGTTATTCTTCATTTGCATTTGATATCACTGAATTTATCAAAGAAGGAGAAAACACCCTTGTTGTCTCAGTTGACAATAAGCCACATTCTTCAAGGTGGTATCCAGGCGCTGGGATATACAGGAATGTACGACTTGTCATCTTGAGCCCTATCCACATATCACAATGGGGAACATATATAACCACATATATCATAGATGAAAAAGAGGCAAGGATTAACATTAGAACTGAGATTGAAAACCATTATGGAGAAGATAAACAGATTGAGATAGAAACCGCTATAATCTCACCTGAAGGAAAAAAGGTTGCATCTGCTATAGAGAGAAGAAATATTAACGAAAAAGATACAACCTATCAGGAGATGTTTATAAAATCACCTTTCTTTTGGGATATAGAGACACCTAATCTTTATACCGCATCTTCTACAATAAAAGTAGAAGGTATAATAGTGGACTGGTATGAAACAAAATTTGGAATAAGGGACCTTATTTTTGACCCGAACAATGGCTTCTTTTTAAATAAAAGGCATGTAAAGTTTAAAGGTGTATGTCTGCATCATGACCTTGGACCTATAGGAACTGCAATAAATAAGGCAGCACTGAAAAGACAACTTACACTTCTTAAAGAGATGGGATGTAATGCTATAAGAACCAGTCATAATCCACCTGCACCTGAACTACTTGAACTGACAGATGAAATGGGTTTCCTTGTAATTGATGAGGCATTTGACGAGTGGAAGATACATAAGTGTCCAAATGGATACAATACCCTTTTTGATAGATGGGCTGAAAAAGACCTTCGTGCGATGATAAGAAGAGACAGGAACCATCCTTCTATTATTATGTGGAGTATAGGAAATGAGATACCGGAACAAACAGACCCTGAAAACGGAGCAAAAATAGCAAAATTCCTGCATAATATCTGTAAAGAAGAAGACCCATCCAGACCTACTACATCTGCTTTTAATATCCCTGAAGAAGCAATAAAAAATGGACTTGCAAGTATTGTGGATATCCCTGGCTGGAACTACAAACCAGAAAGCTATGGAAAATACCATCAAATACTTCCAGGAAAACCAATGTATGGAAGTGAGACCGCATCCTGTATAAGTTCAAGGGGTGAGTATTTCTTTCCTGCAGAAGAAGAGAGATACATTGGAAACAATCATAAAAGAAAAAACCTTCAGGTAAACAGTTATGACCTATCCTGTCCTGAGTGGGCAAATATACCTGATGTAGAATTTCGTGCACAGGATGAGCATCCTTTTATAATGGGAGAGTTTGTCTGGACCGGCTTTGACTATCTTGGAGAGCCAACCCCGTATTATGAAGAATGGCCGAGCAGAAGTTCATACTTTGGAATTATTGACCTTTGCGGTATCCCGAAAGATAGGTTTTATCTGTATCAGAGTAGATGGGCACATAAAAAAGGGACACTTCATCTACTACCCCACTGGACATGGTATGGATATGAAGGAAAGACAATACCTGTTCACTGTTATACATCCTGGAATACAGTAGAACTATTTGTAAATGGTAGGTCCTATGGTATAAAAAGTAAATGCCCTAAAAATCTACTTAACAGATACCGCCTTGTCTGGTATGTGGAATACCAGCCGGGTGAATTGAAAGCAGTTGCATATGATGAGAAGGGAAGTCCTGTAAAAGAAACTATTATAAGAACAGCAGGTATTCCATCAAAAATAAACCTTGTACCTGACAGGAAAGAAATGAAAGGTGATGGTGATGATATGGTTTTTGTCTATGTAGATATTACTGATGAGAAAGGCACATTGTGTCCTGATGCAAACAATATGGTTTACTTTAAAATTGAAGGACCTGCTGAAATCCTTGCTGTGGACAATGGAGACCCTACATCTACAGAGCCATTCTATCTACCTCACAGAAAGGTATTCCATGGAAGATGTGTTGTATATATAAGGTCGTTGGAAGGTAAAAAAGGGACTGTTAAACTTATTGCTCAATCAGAAGGCATTGAAAAAGGGGAGGCAACCATTTCAATAAAATGAGTTCCTACTATAAGTTTTCTGAATACCTGAAAAAACGATTTGGATGTAGAGTCCATAAGGTTATCGTTGATGCGGGTTTGAGTTGTCCTAATATTGATGGAACTCTTAGTACAAATGGCTGCATCTTCTGCGATAACTATTCATTCAGCCCACCTACCAGAAGAGAAGATATCTCTTTAGAAAATCAGATTAAAGAAGGGATAAGATATGGAAAAGAAAGATATAAAGCGAAAAAATTTATCATATATTTCCAGCCATATTCAAATACCTATGCACCTTTAGATATCCTTAAGGAAAGATACGATACCATCAAAAAGTTTCCTGATGTGGTGGGTATATCCATCGGGACAAGGCCTGACTGTATAGATGAAGAAAAAATTTTACTTATCAAGAGTTATATAAAGGCATATGATGTATGGATTGAATATGGACTACAGTCCATCCATAACAAAACACTTAAACTTATAAATAGAAACCATACCTATGAGGACTTCCTTAAGGCAGTTGAGATAACAAAAAACGCAGGGATAAAAATCTGTGCACATATTATAATAGGCCTCCCTGGAGAAACAGAAGAAGAGATAATGAAAACAGCAAAAGAATGTGGACGGCTAAAACTTGACGGAATAAAGATACATCCTCTTTATATTGTAAAAGGAACAGGACTTGAAGAGATGTTTATTAAAGGTAAATACAAACCACTTACCTTTGAAGAGTATATTGAAATAACCACTAAATTCATTGGATATCTTTGGAAAGACACTGTAATCCAGCGGATTACTGCTGACTGTCCCCCTGAGATACTTATCGGACCTGATTGGATAAGAAATAAACAGTATATCCTGAAAAAGTTGGAAGAAACAATGACTGCAAGAGGTATTTATCAAGGATGTTTTTATTGACTTTATTACATTTCTCAGTGTATCCTTTATAAATATGGGAAATAAAAAGAAGAAAGATAAGGACTATGATATAAAAGCGATATATGAAATCAGTAAAGCAATAACCTCTGATATGTATATTGAGGATATTCTTAAACTTATTGTCAATGTAACAGCAGAGGTTACTGGCTCAAAGATATGCTCCATAATGCTTGTAGATGAGAAGGATAAACTTATTAAGATCCGTGCGACACAGACGATGAGTGATGAATACCTTAAGAAACCACCCTTAAAAATAGGAGAAGGGATAGCAGGTAAAGTTGTGCAGACAGGGAAACCAGTTATTATTCCAGATGTAAGAGAAGAAATAGAATATAAATATAGGGATATTGCTGTAAAAGAGGGACTTGTCTCTATGTTAGCAGTCCCGATGGCTGTAAAGGGAAAAGTTATTGGTGTACTTAATATCTATACAGACAGACCCCATCACTTTACAGAAAGAGAGATAGAAGTCCTTACATCTATTGCCAGTCAGTCAGCAATTATCATTGAAAATACAGAACTTATGGTGAAGACAAAAGTACTTGAAGAAGAGATAGAAACACGGAAAAAAATAGAGAAGGCAAAAGGAATTTTAATGAAAGAAGAAAATCTTACAGAAGAAGAGGCATACAACAAACTCAGAAAATTCAGTATGGACAATAGAAAGAGTATGAAAGAAGTAGCAGAGGCAGTTATCATCGCCAATGAAATAAAGAAGTAAATGGATATATATACCCTCTACAAAAACCTGAAGAAAAAATATGGACAGCCACAAGGTCAATGGGCTTTATGGTGTAAAAGGCCAAAGACAAAAGAAGAAAGAGAGCAGGTTATTATAGAATCAGTCCTAACACAGAGGGCAAACTGGAAGAATGTATCTTATGCTATCTCAAACCTTAAAAATAAAGAACTCCTTTCCCTTGAAAAAATTGCCCTTATCAAAGAAGATAAACTACAGGAACTTATAAGACCCTCAGGGTTTTATAAGGTCAAGGCAAAACGACTAAAGGAACTTTGTAAGTTTATAATTAATGGATGCGGCGGAGTTGAAAGTGCAAAAAAAATCCCTTTAGAGATTATGCGGAAAAACCTTCTCTCATTAAACGGGATAGGAGAAGAGACAGCAGATGATATTCTTCTCTACGCATTTGAAAGACCTGTCTTTGTTATAGATGAGTATACAAGACGGCTTGTGAAAAGATATAATTTAACAGATAAACTTTCTTATAAACACCTTCAAGAATTTTTTGAAAACTCACTGGGCAAAAAGGACTATGCACTATATCAGGACTTCCATGCTCTTATTGTAATAGACGGTAAAGAGGGAGATAGATGATAAGAAGAGGAATTGCAACATTTACACTGGATACAGGTAAATGTCCAAAGTGGCTATTTGAAAGGATGGTAAAACTTGGAAGGTGTCTGGTAGATGTAATTATAGAAGAGTATGGACCTGATGAGTTTATAGAGCGTATATCTGACCCTGTATGGTTTCAATCTCTCGGAACTGTCCTCGCATTTGACTGGAACGCATCAGGACTTACAACAATACTTACTGCTGCACTTAAAGAATCTATAAAAGGCAGGGAAAAGGAATTAGGGGTCTTTATCTGCGGTGGAAAAGGTAAGACATCTCTTAAAACACCCGATGAGATTTACCACTGGGGTGAATATGCCTCTTTACCTGAAGAAGGGGTAAAAAACCTTATCTATAACTCAAAGATGGCAGCAAAGGCAGATAATTCCCTTATACAGGATGGTTATAATATATACCATCACACCTTTTTCTTCTCCAAAAATGGTGTATGGACAGTTGTTCAACAGGGAATGAATACAGAAAATTCTACTGCCAGAAGATATCACTGGTTCTCAAAAAATATAAAAGATATCGTATGTGAGCCACACTCGGGTATATCAGCAGATATATTAAAAGTCCCTTGCTTAAATATGGCAGCAAAAGAAAGTGAGGAAAACAGAAATCTATCTAAAGAGATTGCGACAACATCATATATTGAACTTATAAGGGACCTAAAGATACTAAGGAAACACTCAAACAACCTTTCTAAAATGGTTGCAGTAAAATCAGGAGAGGTTGAAACCATATTCCTGGAACTGAGAAATACTGAATTTGAAACACATCCTGTGCTAAATGAAGCGTTTTTATACAACAGATATCTTGAAAAAATCCTCTGGACTGTCTATCAACAAAAGCCAGAAAATTATGAAAAACTTATTGCCATTGCAGGCGTTGGACCAAAAACAGTTAGGGCATTGAGTTTGGTAGCAGAAGTTATATACGGAGCACCTGCCTCTTATAAAGACCCTGCAAGATATTCCTTTGCACATGGTGGTAAAGATGGAACACCCTACCCTGTTGACAGAAAGATATACGACAGGACCATTCTTTTCTTCACTGAGGTAATAAAAAGGATGAAAATATCTCCTCTTGAAAAAGAAAAACTTATAAGGAAACTTATCTAAAAAATTATTCTACTGTTACGGATTTGGCAAGGTTTCTTGGTTTATCCACATCACAACCCCTTTTAACTGCAGTAAAGTATGCTAAAAGTTGAAGTGGAATAACTGTAAGGATAGGTTTTAAATACTCATTCTCAATCACCGGGACCTGTATAATCTCATCGGATATTTTTCTTATCTCATTATTCACAAAGTCCGTAACTGTAATTGTATAGCCACCCCTCGCCTTTACCTCTTGCATATTATGGAGTATTTTGGAGAAAAATTTATCCTTGCTAACTGTAAAGACCACAGGCATATCTTCATCAATAAGCGCAATAGGTCCATGTTTCATCTCTGCTGCTGGATACCCCTCAGCATGGATATAACTTACCTCTTTCATTTTTAAAGCACCTTCAAGTGCCACAGGAAATTGTATTCCTCTACCTAAAAAAAGTGCGTTTGTTCTATTTTTAAGTTTTTCTGCAATAAGTTCTATCCTATCATTCAAAGTAAGCACCTCTTCTACTTTTTCAACGATATCACTGATTTCTCCTATACTTTTCTCAAACCCAGAAGTATCAAGATATCCTTTTTTACAGGCAAGTAGCAATGTTAAAAAATACAGTGCAACAAGTTGAGCGGTAAATGTCTTGGTAGCCGCAACACCCACCTCCGGACCAGCATATGTATAAAGGATATAATTACTTTCCCTTGTAAGTGAACTATTATAAACATTGCATATAGAAAGCACCTCTGCCTTATCTTTTATTTCTCTTACTGCTCCGAGGGTATCTGCTGTTTCTCCTGATTGAGATATTGCTATCACCATATCCTTATCTAAAATCACTGGATTACGGTACCTGAACTCAGAAGCGTATTCTATCTCCACAGGGATTCTTAACATCCCTTCAATAAAATATTCACCTATCAGTCCCGCATGCCAGCTACTCCCACAACCAACAATAATAATCCTTTCAGGAATCTTTATCACCTTTATATAATCTGAAAACTTGCCATAAAGAGAAAGATATGTCTGCTCAATCACACCGGGCTGCTCCATAATCTCTTTCTTCATATATGTCTCCGGCCCTTCTAAAATTAAACTGTGGCAGGGTATTTTAACACTGACAAATATCTTTTCTTTTTTCTCTCCACTTGAGTAATTCATAATCTTTATCTATTTATTCAGGATAAACATCTCTCCGTCATCTAAAAACATTATGTTATCAGTATATCTTGCAATAGAATTTATATCAGACGATATAAAAAAACCGGTTTTATTTGCACCTATTATTAAAGGGGACCCATTCCTTGCACCTATAATTTCATCTCCTCCTTTTCTTATCACAAGAAGCGCAAAACTTCCCTCAATCTGTTGGAATGACTTCATCACTGCTTTTTCAAAAGGAAATTCCTTTATATTTTCTTCAATCAGGTGTGCTACTACCTCTGTATCTGTCTCTGAAACAAACCTGTGTCCTTTATTCTCAAGTTGTCTTTTCAGGGAGATGTAGTTGCTTATAATTCCATTATGGACCACAGCAATCTTTTGTGTACAGTCAGTATGTGGATGGGCATTTGTTAAATCTACCTTCCCATGTGTAGCCCATCTTGTATGTGCAATAACAGATATCTTCTCTACGAGGCACTCAGGTAAGTCATCTGCAAGTTCATCTATCTTTCCTTTGCCAACTCTTTTTTTAATTGTAAGTTCATTGCTTTTTGATAAAGCATAACCGCAGGAATCATAACCTCTGTACTCCAGTGCTTTCAATCCTTCCCTTACAATCTCTCGGACTTTTCCCTTCCCTGTGAAACCCAATATCCCGCACATAATCTTAAAGGTTAATCCTCATCTCTACTTCACCGGTAATACAGAAACCACACCTTTCGTAAAAAGCAATATTTTTTGTCTCACAATTTAAAATCACCTTATAACAACCTTTTGCCTTCGCCTTTTCCATTAAATATCTCACCATAGCAAATCCGATACCCTTTTTCCTGTTTCTTATATCTGTTACAACATTCTCTAAATGTGCATATGGCCTACCACCATGTGAAAGATTTTGCTGGACAAGAAGCATAGCAGTTCCTACAAGACCATCTTTACTTTCAGCAACACAGAGAAAATAATCAGGATTATTCAATATATTCCTGAGTATCTCTTCCCCTTTTCTCACATCTAAATTCTCCCCTTCCTTTGGTGGACTTAACTGTGTAAGTAAATCTACAATTCCTTTCAAATCATCCAGCCGTGCATTTCTTACCTCAAAATTCATACCTGCCTCCTTTCTATTTCTCTTAAACTTGTATAATCTGTATGCC
>JAMWBP010000017.1 GCA_023819365.1 Candidatus Omnitrophota bacterium | reverse complement strand
GTTTGAAGATAAAATTGTTGATAATATGGCTATGCAACTTATCCAGAAACCAGAAATTTATGATGTTCTTGTATGTCCAAACCTCTATGGTGATATAATTTCTGATTTATGTGCAGGACTAGTGGGTGGACTTGGACTTTCTCCCGGTGCCAATATAGGAGAGGATATAGCGGTCTTTGAAGCGACACATGGCAGTGCGCCTAAATATAAAGGGCTCAACAGGGTAAACCCATCTGCTTTACTTCTTGCTGGTATTATGATGCTTGACTATATCGGTGAAAGTAAAAGAGCGACAAAACTTGAAGAGGCATTAGCGGAAGTGATTAAGGAAGGGAAGTATCTTACCTATGATTTCAAGGACCCCGGTGATACAAATTATGTTGGAACAAGAGAGATGGGAAGAGCAATTGTTGAGAAGGTAAGGGAGAAGATATAATGATAACGGTTGTAGTGGGAACACAGTGGGGAGATGAAGGAAAGGGTAAGATTATTGATTATCTTGCGAAGGATGCTGATATCATAGCAAGGTATCAGGGTGGAGGGAACGCGGGTCATACTGTGGTCTTAAAAGACAAAAGGTATATCTTTCATCTGGTCCCATCTGGTATCCTCTATCCTGACAAGATATGTATTATAGGTAATGGTGTTGTGCTTGACCCTGTATCACTTTTTGAAGAGATTGACTATCTTGAAAAAAGTGGTATTTCTGTGGAAGGACGACTTTTCATAGCAGAGAATGCGCATATGACACTACCATACCATAAAGTCCTGGACCAGATAGAAGATAAATTCCGTGGTAGGGGGGCGCTTGGAACAACAGGAAGAGGGATAGGAACAACATATGCGGATAAGTTTAACAGAATAGGTATAAGGGTTATTGACTTTCTTGAAGAAGATATTTTTATGGAAAAACTGAAGATTGCCCTTGAACTGAAAAACTATCTTTTCAGGGAGTACTATAAAGAACAGATGCTCTCGCCTGACAGAATTTATAAAGAAACAAAAATTTATAGAGACAGAATAAAAAAGATGGTGAAAAATATAGCCATCTATCTTAATGAAGAAATAGAAAAGGGAAAAGATGTCCTTGCAGAAGGCGCACAGGGAACATTTCTTGACATTGACTTCGGGACATACCCTTATGTTACCGCATCAAACTGTATTGCTGGTGGTGCCTGTACTGGTTTGGGGGTCTCTCCTAAAAAAGTAAGTCGTATTATAGGAGTGGTGAAGAGTTATACTACCCGGGTGGGAATGGGCCCATTCCCTACAGAACTCAAAGGGATAGAAGGAGAAGTACTGAGAAAAACAGGAAATGAGTATGGTGCTACCACAGGAAGACCGAGAAGGTGTGGATGGTTTGATGCCGTTCTGGTAAAGTTTGCTGCCTTAGTTAATGGGCTGGATGAACTTGTTATGACAAAATTAGATGTTCTTACCGGTATTGAAAAGATTAAAATAGCAGTGGCATATAAATTTGACGGTAAACTTTATAAGGATTATCCTCTAAATGCAAAGGTGTTTTCAAATTGTGATGTTGTATATGAAGAATTAGATGGTTGGAAAGAAGATATATCAACAATTACAAGTTATAATAAACTTCCTGGTAATGCAAAAAAGTATATAGACAGAATTGAAGAGATAATAGGTGTTCCGATAACAAAAATTTCTGTAGGGTCTTCCCGTGAGCAAATGGTTGAGAGATGATGGATAGCAAGGAGAAGAAAATGACTGGTGCGGAGATTATAGTTGAGGCGCTGAAAAAAGAAGGGGTTGATATTATATTTGGATATCCAGGGGGTGTGCTTCTACCTTTATGTGATAAATTATATGATAGTGGTATAAAAGTTATACTCGTCAGACATGAACAGGGAGCAGCACACGCTGCAGATGGATATGCAAGGTCTTCAGGAAGGGTGGGTGTGTGTATGGCAACATCAGGACCTGGAGCAACAAATCTTGTTACCGGTATAGCAACTGCCTATATGGATTCAACCCCCTTGGTAGCAATAACAGGTCAGGTGGCAACGCATCTTATAGGTAGTGATGCATTTCAGGAGGTTGATATTACAGGTATTACCAGGCCTATAACAAAGCATAACTATCTTATAAAAGATGTGAAGGATATAACAAGGACTGTTAAAGAAGCATTTTATATAGCAAAATCTGGAAGACCCGGACCTGTATTGATTGACTTACCCGTGGATGTTCAGAGGGCAGAGTGCAAATTTGAATATCCTGATGAGATTGAAATAAGGAGTTACAAGCCCACATATGAAGGGCATCCATTACAGATAGAAAGGGCATGGAAGGCAATTAAAGAGGCGAAGAGGCCATTGTTGCTTGTTGGGGGTGGTGTAATAAGTTCAGGGGCATCAGAACAACTGAGAAATTTTGTTGAAAAAACAGGGATACCTGTTGTTTTTACTCTTATGGGGCTTGGCAGTATCTCTGGCGATCATCCACTTGCCCTCGGGATGCTTGGTATGCACGGAACAAGATATGCCAATTATGCTGTAGTTGAGTCAGACCTTCTTATTGCTGTGGGATGCAGATTTGACGATAGAATTACAGGTAAGATTGAAACATTTGCTCCAAATGCAAAAATTATTCACATTGATATAGACCCATCATCCATAAGTAAAAATATAGTTGTTGATATTCCAATAGTTGGCGATGCAAAGAATATTCTGAGTAAACTTGTTGAAAATGCGGAAAAACTTCAAATAGAAGCGTGGATCAAAAAAATAATGGACTGGAAGGAGAAACACCCTCTTACCTATGAAAAAAATGGACTGAAACCTCAGTATATTATAGAGCAACTTTCCGGGATGCTCCCAGATGACGCTATTATATGCACTGAAGTTGGACAGAATCAAATGTGGACTGCACAGTATTATAAGTTTAGAAAGCCAAGGACACTTATAACATCTGGTGGACTTGGAACAATGGGGTTTGGCTTTCCTGCTGCAATAGGTGCACAGATAGCAAATCCTGATAAGATTGTTATTGATATAGCAGGGGATGGTAGTATCCAGATGAATATACAGGAACTTGCCACTGCTGTTTATAACAAACTGCCTGTAAAAATAATTATTCTCAATAATCGTTGTCTTGGTATGGTAAGGCAGTGGCAGCAATTGTTTTACAAAAAGAGATATGCCTTTATCTGTCTTAAAGATGCAGAGCCGGACTTTGTAAAACTCGCTGATGCATATGATGCTATTGGATACAGGGTTGATTCAACTGAAGAATTTGATAAAATCATCCCCAGGGTACTTAAAGAGAGAGAAAAGCCGGTACTTGTAGATTGCTGGATATGTGAAGAGGAGAATGTGTTTCCTATGGTTCCTGCAGGTGCCTCATTGGACCAGATGCTTGAAGGGTTGGCATAATCCATAAAAGGAGAAGAAAAATGGCAGAGAATAATGAAAAAGGACAGAGGGCACATACAATAGTCATAGCGGTTGAGAATAAGTCAGGTGTGCTTGCTAGAATTGCAGGTCTTTTCTCTGCTCGTGGATATAACATAGACAGTTTATGTGTCTCTGAGACAGAAGACCCATCTATTTCCAAGATGACGCTTACAGTAAAAGGTGATGAAAGGATACTGGAACAGATTTATAAGCAACTCAACAAACTTATTGATGTAATAAAAGTGTTTGACCTGACAGAGGGAGATTTTATTGACAGGGAACTTGCACTTGTGAAGGTAAAAACGCTTAATGCTGCTGCAAGGCAGGATATAATGCAGATAGCAAGTATCTTCAGAGCAAAGGTTGTGGATATAAGTAGACAATCTCTTACCCTTGAAGTTGCAGGAAAGACATCCAAAGTAAATGCAATGATAGAGATGCTGAAAAGTTACGGTATAAAAGAGATGATAAAAACCGGTAAAATTGCTATGGCAAGGGAATTTAACCAGAAAAAATAATCTTATAAATAAAGGAGGAAAGATATGGCGGCGAAGATATATTATGATAGTGATGCGGATATAAATTTTTTCAAAGGTAAAAAGGTTGGAATTATTGGTTATGGAAGTCAGGGCAGGGCACATGCGTTAAACCTCAGGGATAGTGGTGTAGAAGTTCTTGTGAGTGAACTTGAAGGGACACAGAATTACAAAAAGGCGGTGGACGATGGATTTAAACCGCTTTCTGCTGCTGAAGTTACAAAAAAGTGTGATGCGATAATGATGCTGGTTCAGGATAACGCTCAACCCTTTGTTTATAGAGAATTCATTGCTCCAAATCTTTCAGAAGGTAAAGCCCTGGGATTTGCACATGGTTTCTCCATCCATTTTCACCAGATAGTTCCTCCTTCCAACATTGATGTATATATGGTGGCGCCCAAAGGACCCGGTGACCTTGTAAGGGACCAGTTTATACAGGGCAAAGGGGTTCCGTGTATAGTTGCTGTTCAGCAAAACTACACAGGCAACGCTATGAAACTTGCACTTGCCTATGCCAAGGGGCTCGGTGGAACACGTTGCGGTGTTGTAGAAACCACATTTAAGGAAGAGACAGAGACAGACCTTTTTGGAGAGCAGGTAGTGCTGTGTGGAGGAACAACACAACTTATAAAGTATGCATTTGAAACACTGGTAGAAGCAGGATATCAACCAGAGGTTGCATACTATGAAACCTGTCATGAACTTAAACTTATAGTGGACCTTATCATTGAAAGGGGTATACAGGGTATGAGACAGGTTATCAGTGATACAGCAGAGTATGGGGATATGACAAGAGGACCTGTGGTTATAGATAAAAGTGTAAAAGAAAATATGAAACAGGTCCTTGCGGATATACAGAGTGGTGCCTTTGCAAGAGAATGGATTGTTGAAAATACTGTGGGCAGGCCTGTATACAATGCATTGAAGAAACAGGCAGAAGAGCATCTCATAGAAGAGGTTGGTAAAAAGATGCGGGATATGATGCCCTGGCTGAAGAAGAAATAACTTGAATTTTCTTCTCCCTTTCGGGAAGAGAGCTGCAGGGTAGAATTAAAAGTGCGTCTATTTATAGGAATTAGAATTCCTGATGAGATAAAGAGAAAGATAGAGGAAACAGTTGTTTATGACCTGAAAAAGAAGATAAGAGAAGCACGGATAGTCCCATCTGAAAATCTCCACCTTACTTTGAAATTCATCGGAGAGACATCAGAAGATAATATCCCTTTTATTGAAAAAGTCATCTCTTCTGCAGTGGAAAATTTCTTACCAATAAAAGCAATTGTAAAAAGTGTAGGTGTCTTTCCTGAGGAAAAAAGTGCGAGGGTCTTCTGGATAGGTATGGATTCTCAAGGTGTTTTAAAAAAACTCAACAACATTATTGAAACCGAACTTGAAAAAGCAGGTATAAGCAAAAAAGAAGGCAGGTTTAGGGAGCATATAACCATAGGTAGATTTAAGTCAATTCCCAAACTCTCTTTCCTGAAAGAAATTCTTGAGAGATATAGAGATAAGGTCTTCGGAGTGATGGATATAAGAGAAGTTGAACTTATAAAAAGCGACCTGAAAAGTTCTGGTGCGGTGTACACCACCATTTTGAAAACACCGAGAAAATAAAAGAGAGGAAGGTGATATGGACAAAGAGAGAAGAAATAAAGAAAAAAGATTATTTGTGCCACAGGAAATAGTTGCTACATATACAAAGACGCCGGTTATTATAGATGGAAAACTTGATGACCCTGCATGGAAGAAGGCGGTTCGTTATAAATTGTCTCTGAGCAGAGACAGGAAACCTGATATTCCACAGGAAGGTGGTGAAGTGATGCTGACGTGGGACGATCAACATCTATATATAGGGGCATATCTTATTGATTCTGATATAGTCCAGAAAGGGGATGAAGACCAGATGCACTTTTATACTACAGGTGATGTGCTTGAAGTTTTTCTTAAACCGGAGATAGAAGAATGGTACTGGGAACTCTATGGAACACCAAATAACAAAAAAACTGTCTTCTGGTTTCCTTCCCGTAAATTTCTGGGTATCTTCCGTAATATGGACAAATGGACAAAAAATATGATTGATATGAAGGTGGCAGCACAGATAGAAGGTACATTGAATAACAGTAATGATAAGGACAGATACTGGACGATAGAGATATCTCTGCCTGTGAGAAATATCGCTCCATGGTATATGTTTACTCCGAGGCAGGAATATTACTTCGGTCAGGGGTCTCAATGGAGGATACTCATTTCCAGATATAATTACTCAAGGTATCTTGAAAGAGAAGAATTAAGTATGTTTCCGCAGTTATCCCATACAAACTTCCATTTTCTTGAAGAGTACGGAGTTATCCGTTTTGAAAGATAGGTTTGCTAATTTTAAAAAGATTGCTCTCATCAAAGTATCCCCATTCAGGAACCTTTGGTTGATGATGGTTTTCAAACAATGGTTTTGCAGTTTTTACCAGTTCCCACTCTGTAAATCCCTTCCCATACCATGACTGGTAATGGGCATCAGGATGCCAGCTTGGGAAATATATAGCAGCAACCTCCCCTCTGTAATTTTTATATGCCATCTATCACTCCTTTATTCAGAAAACTCGGATAGAAACAGGTATTCCACTCTCTGCCGATTCTATAGATGCGAATACCATAGATAAGATGTACTGCAGAAGGACATGTGTTTTTAATAGATTCTTCTATGGATGTGAAACACTTTTCTTCTGGAATATTGTATTCCTGTGCCACTGATTGAAGGGTTTGTCTATTAATATCTACTATACCAACAAGTTCCCATTCAGGAGATTTTTTTATAATCTCAATCCATGTTTTTCTAAAGTTTCCGGTCCCGACCTGCAAAATTTTCATTTTTTCCATTTCACCTTTAGAAAATAATAGTATTATAATATATCACAGGGAATTTAAAAAAAGGAATAGCAATGGGAGTACTTTTTAGAAGTACCAACAGGGAAGTTCCAGAGGTAAATTTTAGAGAGGTAATATTCAAGGGACAACCGGAGGATTATGGTTTATACATACCGATAGAAATTCCTTCTTTAAGTAATGATGATATAAATTCGTTTATACATAAAAGTTATCCGGAAATTGCATATGATATTATACGTCGTTTTATAGAAGATGAGATACCATTATCAGAACTTAAACGGATGGTTTCTGATGCATATAATTTTGATGTTCCATTACAGAATGTTCACAATGGTTTTTATCTTCTATGGTTGACAAAAGGACCAACTGCATCGTTTAAGGACTTTGCTGCAAGAATGCTGGCAAGGATGATGGAATATTTTGCAAAAACAGAAAATAGAAAGATTACAGTGTTAGTTGCCACATCAGGGGATACAGGTGGAGCAGTTGCAAACGCATTCTATCATCTTGAAAATGTAAATGTAGTGGTACTTTTCCCTTATAGTGAGGTGACTGAAAGGCAGAGAAAACAAATGACAACTTTAGGAGATAATATATCAGCGATTGCTATCAAGGGGAAGTTTGATGATTGTCAGGCAATAGTCAAGAGGGCTTTTAATGATAGAGAACTGAAACACTTATCACTTACCTCAGCAAACTCCATCAACTTTGGGAGATTGTTGCCGCAGATTGTCTATTATTTTTATGCCTATTCAAGGTTAGATACAGAAGATGTTGTTTTTTCTGTCCCTTCCGGTAATTTTGGCAACCTGATGGGCGGTGTATTTGCAAAGAAAATGGGACTGCCTGTAAGAAGGTTTATTGTTGCGGTAAATGAAAATGATGAGTTTCCTAATTTTTTACATACAGGGCAATACAGACCTGTTGTTCCATCAAGGAAATGCAGTTCAAACGCTATGAATGTAGGACATCCAAGTAATTTAGCACGTCTTATTGACATTTATGGTGGACACCTTACAGATGGAAGAGATAGAGAGACAGGGAAGGTGATAAAAAAAGGTATCCTGAAAAAAATGCCGGATATGGAAAAATTAAGGAATGACTTTGTTTCTTATTCTATAAAAGAGGATGAGGTGGATGAGGTAATAGTGAGATTTTACAAACAATATAAAATACTGGTTGAACCTCATGGAGCGGTTGGAATAAAGGCAGCAGAAAAATCTAAAGAAAGACCACCTATCGTTTCTCTTGAAACAGCAGACCCCGCAAAGTTCCCTGAGAAAATTACAAAATTATTAAGGATAGAACCACCACTTCCTGTTTCTTTATCAGGGCTGGACAGCAAAAAAGAGTACTTTGAAGTTCTTGAGAATGACTACGATGACTTTAAAAGATATCTTGTCGGCAAAAAAAAATTTTAAAATGAAATACATAATTCTTATAATGGATGGGGCTGGAGACAGGTCTCTTGAAAAGTTAGGTGGCAGAACTCCTCTTCAGGTGGCTAAAAAAAGTA
>JAMWBP010000016.1 GCA_023819365.1 Candidatus Omnitrophota bacterium | reverse complement strand
AACATAACTTAAGTGTCTGTAAATTAAGAACTTATAAAAGAATTCCCTTATGTCAGAATTTCAGTATAACTGCTCTATAATATATAATAAAATGCCTCCTTTTTCTCCAAAAGAGGTAATCTCCTGTTTCATTTTTTGTAAATATTTTTCCATTTTGCCTTTCAATACTTCTCTGTCTCCCTCTCTATCTTCCATATCATCCCTTATCTGAAAGGCAAGTCCAAAGTTATTACCGATACTTAATATCTTTTCCCTGGTCTCTTTATCAATTTCTGTGAAGAAAAGTGGTGCTGAAAAACAGAGTTGAAATAATTTTCCTGTTTTTAAATAATCCATATCTTTTTTCTCTTTTGATGGGATTTTTCTATCTTTGTAAAGTATATCAATAACCTGTCCACCAGCCATACCTTTAGAACCGATGGCATCGGCAGTTTCTTTCAACAACGAAATATTGCCTGCTTCAGCAATCAGTTTAAAACCCAGTGTTAAAAGTGCATCTCCTGCAAGTATAGCGATTGCCTCATTAAATTTTTTATGGCAGGTCTTTTTCCCCCTTCTATAGTCATCGTTATCCATTGCAGGAAGGTCATCATGTATAAGGGAGAAGTTGTGTATAAGTTCAATGCCACAGGCAACAGGCAATATCTTTTTCTCTTCTACATTTAACATCCTTCCCACAATAAGGACAATAAGCGGCCTTAATCTTTTACCACCTGAAAATACACTATATCTCATTGCCCTGTGAATGATTTTAGGTTCTACATCTCTGGAGGGTAAAACTTTATCAAGATATTCTTTTATTGTTTTTCTGTACCTTTTCAGTTCCTTCTCATAACTTAATTTTTTATCCATTACAGTTTATATATTTTTTCCATTCTTTCACTTCCAAACCCACACAAAATCTCCTGGGGAGTTGTCTGGAGTATCTCTGCCATTTCCTCTATCTCAAGATTATCACCAAATATCTGCAGGATATCACCTGATTTTACACTTTTACCTGTAACATCAATAAGTGTCTGGTCCATACAGATATTTCCAACAATTTTTACCTTATGTCCCTTCCACAAAAAGTGGAAGTTGTTAGAAAGGCCCCTACGCAGTCCATCTTGATATCCAATGCCTGCGGTTGCTATCTGACTCTTCTTTTTTGTTCTATATGTAAGCCCATAACTTAAAAATGTGCCAGCAGGGACTGATTTTATATAAAGAACCCTGCAATATCCTTTCAAAGGACGTTGGAGAGATAATTTCCTCCAGAGATATTTCTCTGTATATACGCCAAAAAGTAATAGACCAATCCTAATCATATCAAAGTTTTTATATGACTCAGGGATATTAAGTATGGAGGGAGAATTTGCTATGTGTTTCAGCGGTATATTGACCTTCTCTATACTTTTTAATGTCCTGTTAAACTTATCCAGTTGTTCTTTTGCATATGTCTTATCTTTCCAGCCCGCTGTTGCAAAATGACTGAATATCCCATCAATTTGTATTCCTCTTACAGATGACACCTTTTCTATAAAGGCAGGTATCTTCTCCGGCGGAAGTCCTATCCTTCCAAGTCCTGTATCTACCTTTATATGGACTGATGCAGCAATGTTTCTTTTTTCTATAACACTTTTTATTGCTTTTAGTATCTCTTCATTGAAAAGTGTGATAGATATATTATTCAACATAAGGACTTCAACATCTCCTGGGAGTATAGGACCCATTACCAGTACAGGTTTTCTTATTCCCCCATCCCTTAATTCTATTGCTTCAGATGTTGTAGCAACACCGAATGCATCAACATATCTTTCTATTTCTTTTGATATCTTATACATCCCCATTCCATAGCAGTTGCCCTTAACACATGCCATAAACTTTGTCCCTGTATAATTTTTTATTATTTCAATATTTTTTATTATCTTTTTAATATCCACCTCAATCCATGCCCGTCTTTCCATTTTTATCCCTTCCTTTATTCCTTCCTGTCATTTCAAGGATACCTACAATTGTAAGGATAATAACTACCTGTAATAGAATTAGGAGACCACCGAATATATTTAAACTTCCAAGCAAAAGCGCGCCAATCCCTGTGCATATAGTTAATAGATAAATAAATAAAACCGCCTGTTTATTCGTCATTCCAAGGTCTACAAGACGATGGGAAAGATGGTTCCTATCTGCCTGAAATATCGGAAGACCCCTTTTCCTTCTTATCCATATAACTGAAAGTGTATCAAAAAATAGAACAGAAAATACCACTAAAGGAGCAAATAAAGGGAGAAATGTCTGGTGCTCATCGTATTTATAAAATGTCAGAAGTATGGAAACAGTGCCGAGAAAATATCCTAAAAATGCACTTCCACACTCTCCCATAAAAATCTTTGCCGGTGGGAAGTTATGCTTAAGAAATCCAGTGATACTACCTAAAAAGAGAGCAAGTAATGTTGCAACAAATAGCTGCCCCATCCTTAAAGCAAATATAAAAAGTATTAAGCCACTTATAAATGCAACACCACCACTCAGTCCATCCATATTGTCCATAAGATTAAAGGTATTCATCATAAGGACAAGCCAGAAGATGGTCAGGAGAAAAGAGTATAAAGGACCTGTAAGTGATATGCGAATACCTGCTGAAAATATGATAATTGCTGCTATTATCTGTAGAAAAAGTTTCTCTCTTGCTCTCAATATCTTTATATCATCTATTACTCCGAACGCAACTACTATTGCTCCACCTGAAAGAATTGCAAAAAGTTTTCCCATCGTGCTTCTGATACCGGGGATATACTGTGAAAGGGAAGCAGGGAAAAAGGATGAGTTAACTATGTATATACCTGCAAGAATTGTAATAAATATAGAAAAGTAAATTCCCAGTCCTCCTAAAAGGGGAACAGGATGTATATGAACACTCCTTTCAGAAGGGATAGATATCACATTACATCTTCTGGCAATCTTTCCTGATAGTGGAGTTAAAAGAAATGATAAAGTTGCACTTAACAGAAAAGTTGCTATATATACATATGGCCACATAGTAAAAAAGTCAAAAGTTAAAAGGCAAAGGGCAAAAGTAACCTTCCTTTCCCACCAAAAACTAACTTTATATTATATATTAAAAGGATAACTATATCAAAATAGAGAGGGAAGAATTACTGGGCAAGGTTTTCAAGCATACGGTATAGCATTAAGAAGATGAAAACCAGAATAAGAATGAAAACTATAATCCCTATCATCCTTCTTGACCAGAATCTTGTTTCCTGTCCATACCTTTCCTCGTAATAACTCCCCACTATCCGTGCTATCTCTTCCGGGCTCTTCCCTTTCAGTTTCTCTTTCCAGTCATCAGAATTAAAATCAATCTCTTTCATTTTCTTGACTTTTTTTTTATATTACATTATTATTATTCTACAATTTTTAAAGATACAAGTAAAACTAAAAGGAGACGAAAAAATGGGAAATGAAATAGTAAAAATTGGAGTTATTGGGCTTGGTGGTATGGGTTCTGCTCATTGCAGGATGATTAAGGATATAAAAGAAGCAGAACTTGTTTTTGTATGTGATGTTGCAAAGGAAGTAGCGAAGGCAAGAGGTGAAGAGTTTGGGGTTCCATATTTTACTGATTACAGAGAAGCAATAAAAAGTGGATTAGCCGATGGAGTTATTATTGCTACACATCACTGGCTACATCCTGAGATAGCAATCTATGCCTTCAAAAATGGTTTACATGTGCTTTCAGAAAAGCCGATAGCGGTAACTGTTACTGATGCGGATAAAATGATAAAATCAGCAAAGAAAAACAAAAAGGTATTTGCTGTTATGTATCAAAGAAGGACAGAACCCTGGGTAAGGAAGTTGAAAGAAATTATGTTAGAAGATAAGATAATAGGAGAAATAAAAAGAACATTGTGTGTTGACCCGTGGTACAGAGCGCAGGCATACTATGATAGCGGCACCTGGCGTGCTACATGGAAAGGAGAGGGAGGAGGAGTTCTTATAAATCAGGCACCACATACGATAGATATCTTCACAGCAGTTGCAGGTCTCCCTGTAAAGGTAGAGGCGAAAACAAGAGCGAAATTGCACAAGATAGAGGTTGAGGATGAGGTAAGTGCGTTTTTAGAGTATAAAAACGGTGCCTGGGGTTATTACTATACAACAACCTGTGAACCCGGCAGTACTTTTCATATGGAGATAGTCGGTGAGAAGGGTAAAATAATTGTGAATGGCACATCTATAACACTTTATAGGTACAATATGCCTGTCTCAAAATTCACATATAAGGCAAAGAGTATGTGGGAATCACTTGAGGCAAAAGAGGAAAAGATTGAAATTGACCCTAATGTTCCAACAGGTCATGGTGAGATAATAAGGAATTTTGCAGGAACAATACTTAAGAAAGAGAAACTTATTTCTCCCGGGGAAGAAGGACTTAAATCAGTGGAATTTATTAATGCCTGTATTCTTTCCGGCAAAACAGGTAAGCCGGTAAAGATACCTGTAAACAGAAAAGAGTATGACAACTTAATGAAGAAACTTATTGCAAAGTCAAAGATTAAGAAAGGAGTAAAGGTTCAAAGGATAACAGACCCTAAATTTGCAAAATAGAATTGTGAAATAACTATTTCAGTCCCTCAATCTGTTCAATGTCATCTTTGTGCCATCCCATCATATTGAGTTTTTCTCTGATGTAGTATTTATAGTTTTCGTAAGGGACATCTTGGGGGATACGGTGGTCACCATGTGGTATATATCCGCCATCTTCAAATATCTTTTCTACCCTTTTCAGTTCTTTCAATATCTCTTCTTTCCCTAATGCTAACTTGTACTTTGCAATTCCACCTCTTAAAAGTATATTGTGCCCGTATTCTTTCCTCAATTCAACAGGGTCGGAACCCGCATGGACCTCTAACGGGAACATACAGTTAACTCCGCACTCAAGCCATATAGGAACAAGTTTCCTTATATCACCATCACAGTCAGTCCATATCACATCAACTCCATGCTGCCGCAATAGTGTTGTTACTCTCTTCAGCCGTGGTCCAACTATACTTTTGAACATATCAGGGCTAACCATAGGACCATTTCTAAAACATATATCTTCCCAGCCAGCAGCAAAGTCAACCTCTATCTCAGGAATAACCTTTGAAAGGACTCTCTCATATAATACAGTAAGGGTTTCTATAATATCCTCTACAAGGTCTGGCTGGTCGTATACCATAAGAGAAATCTGTTCAAAACCAACCCAGTTTCTTGGTATGCCGAAGTAAGAGCCCAGTCCAATACCTACAGGATAAGGGCAGTGTCTCAATTGCTCATTGAGATGTTTTATATCAAAATTGATACGCTCCGGTGCTTCAGGGTTCAACCGTTCCTTAAAGTGCTTCCAGTCATCCCAGTTAGAGACAGGCATCTTTATATAATGCGGAATGGTTCTTACCCCTTCTGTTTTTACTTCCTGTATAGTGCCGTCTGGTAGTTGCTCAATCCTTTTGCCCTTCTCTTCTTTCAACACTTTGACTTCTCCATTAAATGGTGGAAAAAGTCCGAGGTCAACAGGGACCATAATCTTTTTTTCAACTCCGAAATACTCCTCCACAGAAAAATCACCTTCACCTTTTTCAATATTCTTTGGCAGTCCTTCACTGTGCCATCTCTCTATTGTTTCTCCAAGATAACCAAACTCCCAGTGTATACCCCTATCAATTGTCTGGAAGTGCATCTGCCTTCTGAACCTTTCCCTTGTTGTCATTGCTGGTTTTGATATATCTAATATACTTCTCTGCATTTTATCTCCTTGTTGTTATGTAATAAAGTATGTTATACTTATTACTTTAAGTTTGTCAAATTCTGGAGGAATAATGAAGGCAGCATTTCTGATAAAAAAGAGGAAGGTTGTTATAGAGGACATACCCTGTCCTGAGATAAAAGATGCAACAGGTGTTCTTGTGCGTATAAGAAGCGTAGGAATATGCGGTTCGGATATACATTATTACCTTGAAGGTAAAATTGGCGACCAGATAGTAAAAAAACCCATTATATTAGGACATGAGGCAGCAGGACAGGTTATAAAGATAGGGAAGGATGTAAAACACTTGAAGGAAGGGCAGAAGGTGGCGATAGAACCTGGAATAAGTTGTGGTATGTGTTTCCAGTGTCTGACCGGCAAGCCAAATCTCTGTGCAGATGTAAAATTTTTTGGTACACCTCCTATTGATGGGGCTTTAAGAGAATATGTGGTTATGCCAGAGAGAAATCTTATACCACTTCCTGTTGAAGTTGACTATGATGAAGGGGTTTTATCAGAGCCCCTGGCAATAGGACTTTATGGTGTAAGGTTGAGTGGATTTTCTGTTGGAGATAGTGTATCTATTGTCGGAGCAGGACCTATAGGACTTTCTGTTCTTTTTTCTGTGGTTATAGGGGGTGCAAGAAAGGTCTTTATAAGCGACCTTTTAAAACCACGTATTGAAATGGCTAAGAAGTTAGGAGCAGATATAGTAGTCCTTGCTTCAAAAGAGGATATTGTGGAAGTGGTAAGAAAAGAGACAAAAGGTGTGGGTGTAGATATAAGTTATGAAGCAGCAGGTAAGAGAGAAACATTTTTTCAGAGCACAGAGGTTGTAAGGATAGGTGGTAAAGTGGCAATATATGGAATACCAGCGGATGACAGGATAGAATTTAATGCCCATACTATAAGAAGAAAAGAACTGAATGTGATAAATATCAGAAGGTCTGCACATACGACAGAACTTGCAATAGAACTTATAAATAAAAGAAGAGATATACCGTTTTCTTCTATTATTACCCATAGATTCCCGCTCGAAAAAATAGAAGAAGCATTAAACTTAGTTGCAGAGTATAAAGATGGCGTGATAAAAGCAGTTGTAGAACTATAGAGTAAGAAAAGTTATGGTAGAGATAGACCTTAAAGGAAGAACAGGTATTGTCACAGGTGGAGCAAGTGGTATAGGAAAAGCGATAGTAGAGAAACTTCTTCAATGTGGGGCCGGAGTTGTCATCGCTGATATTAATGAAAAACAGGGGCTTGTTGTGGAGGAGAAATTCAAGAATAGATATGGGAATTGTCTTTTTGTACAGACGGATGTAACCAGAAGAAGAGATATAGAAGAAATGGTAATAAAAACAAAAAAAGAGTATGGAAGGATTGACTTTCTTGTGAACAATGCAGGGATTCTTATCCCGCGGTTGCTTGTTGACCCTGCAGGGAAGGAAGAGATAACAGAGGAGATATTTGACAGAATAACAGGAATCAACCAGAAGGGAACCGTCTTCTGTGCACAGGCAGTTGCAAGGGAGATGATAAAAGACAAAATAAAAGGGGTGATAGTAAATGTCTCTTCTGAAAGTGGCCTTGAAGGTTCGGAAGGCCAGAGTATATATGCAGGGACAAAGGCAGCGATGTATTCTTTTACAAGAAGCTGGGCAAAGGAGTTAGGGAGATATGGAATAAGGGTTGTTGGGATTGCACCAGGAATCCTTGAACCCACTGCTTTAAGAACCCCTGAGTATGAAAGGGCACTTGCCTATACCAGAGGGATTACAGTAGAACAGTTGAGACAATCATATGAGAAGGTCTCAATTCCTCTCGGTAGAGTAGGAACACTTGAAGAAGTAGCAAATGTCGTTGCATTTCTCATATCAGACCTTGCATCTTATATCACAGGAACTGTTATAAATATCTCAGGTGGTAAGTCAAGAGGATGATAGTTGTGATTTTATCCAGTTAAGCCACTTAAACAGGTCATCTCCAAAGTTTTCACCGGATAGTTCTGTAAGGTAGATAATTATATTTCTCTCCATATCCGGTTTTACAGAGATATAAGGATGTTTATTTTCAAGTACAAGAATAATATATCTTAAGGATGGTTTACCTATCTTTGCAAGTGCTTTTGCTGCCTCTTTCCCCGGTGTGCTCCATACACCATATCCGTTATACCTGCAGAAAGCAGGGCTGTTGTCATTAAGCATCCTTATTAAAAATGGTGATGCCTTTTCTGCCTTATCTCCAAGTTTTCCCAACTTATATGCTGCCTCTACTCTTTCTTTTGCATAAACAGAGAAAGTTTTATCTACAAGGAGTTTCACATCGGAGGGGAGATAAGGATATTCTATATCTCCTATATCATCAGCAAAGAGGCAAAGAGATATTATAAACAAGATACTCAGGGGAATTTTTCCCCTGAAACCCCTTCCGAGTATCTTGAATTTTTGACAATATTCTCTTATATAATCCCTTATTAAACCATAGGAATTTGAATAATTCCGATGGTTTAAAAAAGTGATAAATATTCTTTTCATATCTTAATTATACAGAACTTTTCAGCTCTCTGTCAAATTCTCCCATTGCTTCATTAAAAATCTATATAAAATTTTATCGTTGCCTTATTAAAAAATCTATACGAAAATATCCATCTCCGAGGGAATTTTATAAAAAGGGGGTGGATAATGTTAAAAAAGGAGTTAAAA